>JASHVH010000278.1 GCA_030039575.1 Acidimicrobiales bacterium
GCCAGCAAAGCGCGTCCTGGTCATGTCCGAGCAGTACCCGTCGAACTTGGCCCCAAAGTCGATGGTGACCAGCTCTCCCGGGCCAACCGGGCGCGAGGTCGGGCGGTGGTGCGGCTCAGCGCCGTTCGGCCCAGCGGCAACGATGGTCGCGAAGGCCGGGCCCTCGGCCCCCAGCCGGCGCATTTCCCCGTCGAGGGCGATAGCGACCTCAACTTCTGTGGGCCGCTCGGCCAGCATCCCCTTCACGTTCGTCAGCGCTTTGTCAGCGATAGCGGCGGCGGCCGCGATGCGCGCCACCTCGCCCGCGTCTTTGCGCTCCCGCAGGTCTTCCACCAGGTGGCTGGTGGCGACGAGCTCGGTGCCCTCAGCCCAGCTCTCCGACCAGCTGCGTTGCTTGGCCCAGGTGATGTGCTCTGCTTCGAGGCCCAGCCTTCTCACTCCCTTTACCAGCCCGCTCAGATAGGCCGGCTGTTCGTGCGACCTCAGCGCCACCACCCGAGCTGTGGCCCCTACCGCGGCCAGTTCCCTTTCCGCTTGGGTTTCATAGCGACCGTCTGTAACCAGGACAAAGGCGTCCTCTCGGACCATGAGCAAGCCGGCACTGCCACTGAACCCCGTGAGGTAACGGATGTTCGTCAGGTTGGAAACAAGGAGCGCATCGCAGCCGGCCTCGACCAGAAGTTCCCGCACCCGGCTGACGCGTCCGGCCAGGTCCATCACGGCCAGGTCCATCATGGCAGTCCGGTGGCGGGCAGTCCCACGGGCAAGGAGCCTGTCGAACCTGCGCTCACCTCGCCATCGTGGCACGCTGGTGCCGGTATGAGCCAGACCGGTATGAGCCAGAGCGACCCCGCCTCACCCACCCAGCCGCGGCCGACGGCACGTTTGCTCCTTTCGGCCCGAGACCGCCCCGGCCTGGTGGCAGCCATCGCCAATTTCATATACAGCAACGGCGGTGACGTGACGCAAGCCGACCAGCACACAGACGAAGAGGAGGGGATGTTCTTCCAGCGTGTCGAGTTCCGCCTCGACGAGTTCGAGCTGTCGCGCGATGAGCTGCGAGCCGCTCTGGCCGATATCACCAATAGCCTCAATATGAACTGCAGCGTCCGTTACTCCGATGAAGAGCGACGAGTCGCCGTGCTCGTCTCGCGTCAATCGCACTGCCTGGTAGACCTGTTAGGCCGATGGCACGCCAACGAGCTGCCCGGCAAGCCGGTCGTGGTCGTCTCCAACCATCCCGACCACGCCGAACTCGTCGGCCATTTCGGCCTCCCGTTCCACTACCTGCCGGTCACCAGCGAGACCCGCCAGGCCCAGGAGGCGGCCCTCCTGGAGGTGCTGAGCGAGGCCGGCGTGGAACTCGTCGTGTTGGCCCGCTATATGCAAATCCTTACGGCCCAAGTCATCGACGCCTACAAGTACCGGGTGATCAACATCCACCACTCGTTCCTGCCGGCGTTCTCGGGGGGGCGGCCCTACCACCAGGCGCACGCCCGAGGGGTGAAGCTCATAGGCGCCACCGCTCATTACGCGACGGTCGACCTCGACGAGGGACCGATCATCGAGCAGGACACCGCCCGCGTTTCCCACCGTGACGGCCTGGACGACCTCGAACGCACCGGCAGGGACCTGGAGACCGTCGTCCTGGCCCGGGCCGTCCGCCTCCACTTGTTGGACCGGGTGCTCGTTTACGGCCGCAAAACGGTGGTTTTCTAGGAGCCGGTTTTCTAGGGGCCCCACCCGGCCGCGGAGTAGACGTCGAGGACGAACTTGAGGGCCCTGTAACCGTCCTCGCCGGTGACTGACGGCTGTCGCCCGAGAGAGATGGCGGAAATTATGTCGGCCAGCTGCGCCCGGTGCCCGTCGGGCATCGTCAAGGCGGCGACGTCTTCGTCCATAACCCCGGCGGCCTCTTCCTCCAGCTGGAGGGCCACAATTTCCCCGTCCTCGAGCACCACCGTCCCGCCAGTCCCGCTCATGCGCAGGACACACTTATAGCCGGGATAGGCACAGGTGGTCACCTCCAGCACCCCGACGGCACCGCTGCCGAAACGCAGCAACGCCAGGGCTACGTCCTCCACTTCGATGTCGTGGGCTACGGCGGCACACGTCGCCGCCAGCACCTCTGGCTGGCCGCACAGCCAGCAGACCAGGTCGGCGTAGTGCACCCCTTGGTTCATGAAGGCACCGCCGCCATCGAGCGCCCACGTCCCCCGCCAACCGGCGCTCTTGTAATAGGCCTCGCTCCTGTACCACGGCACACTGGCCGAGACCTCCACCAGCCGGCCCAACCGCCCTTCGTCGAGGAGGGCTTTGGCCCGCCGCACGCCCGGGTGGTAGCGCTGCTGGGAAATGACGGTCAGGCTGACCCCGGCGGCCTCTGCCCCTTCGATAAGCGCCCGGGCCGCCCCTAAAGAGATGTCGATCGGCTTCTCGACCACGACATGGCGGCCCGCTTTAGCTGCGGCCAAGCCGACTTCGGCGTGCAGCCCACTCGGTACGCACACGCAGACGACGTCTACGTCGGCCCTGGTCAACAGGTGCTCGAGGTTGCCCGCGTCGGCAACGGCGTACTCGGCAGCGAACTTTGCCGCCAGGTCAGCATCCACATCGGTGACGGCCACGAGGCTCCCTCCTGTGGCCCCGTCCAGGGCGGCAGCGTAGGTCTCAGCGATCACGCCGCAGCCGACGAGGCCGAAGCCAAGCGGCGCCGGGCTCATGGAAGCGTTTGCAGCCACTGGCGCAAGAGCCGCTCTTGGGGCCCGAGGGACTCCTCGGGGGGAGCCAGCTCAGGGTGCCATTTCTTTTCGAACTCCAGGGAGACCCACCCGTCGTAACCGGCCCCGGGCAGCAAGCCGACCAACTCCCTGACAGGGACCTCGCCTTCGCCGAGAGGCACGAGCTGCCATTTGTCGTCGCCCGCCAGCCGTACCGCGTCCTTCACCTGGACGTGCCACATAAGTGGCCCGAGCGCCTCGAGCACTTCGGCGGGCCGCTCTCCCATCCGGTGCGGGTGGTGGGAGTCGTATACGGCGCCGGCGCTGCCGCCGGCAAAGGAGAGCAGCTCTGCCAGGGTGTGGGCACTGGAAAAATCGTCGTGGGTCTCGACCGCCAATCGAATGCCGTACCGGCCCGCCACCGGTGCCGCCTCGACCAGCAGGTCCCCGGCCCGCTTGAGCGCGTCCGTCCTCGCGGCGGGCTCGGGTGGGAGCTTTCCGCCGAAAAGCCGGATCAACGGCGCACCCCATTGCGCGGCGATCTCGGACAGCACGCCCAGGTCCGACAGAAAGCTCTCACGGTCCTTCGACGTCACCTGCAGTGATGTGTCCAGAGCGGCTACGTCCACACCGGCGTCACGAAGAGCCGCCTCGGCTCGTCGCCGGCTGCTCTCACCGAGCGAGGGTGTCACCACCTCCCCGTCGAAGAGCCGTATTTCGAGGCCGTCGAAGCCGTAGGTAGCTACGGCTTCCACCGACTGCGCGAAAGTCCAATCGGGACATGCGAGGTTGCTATAACAAAGACGCATGAGGCTCCCCCTAGCCGCACCCTAGGGACCGCCACAAGACTGGTGGCGGTCCGAAAGCCGTACTTTTTAGGTCCATTGGTCCTTTGTCCCGAAGCGGTCCGGTTTTTGCGGAGGCGAGATTTAGCGGGTGGACCGGCCAGACCGCAACATCGCCGCTACGGCCTCGATGGCCAAGCGGTAGCCGTCACCCCCGAAGCCGGCGATCACACCGGTAGCTACGGGCCCGATAACCGAGACGTGACGCCACGCCTCCCTGCGCTTCGGGTTGCTGAGATGAAGTTCGATCACCGGGCCATCGAACGCCGCCAACGCGTCGTGCAGAGACCACGAGTAGTGGCTGAGCGCCCCGGGGTTTATGACAATGGCGGCGGCGCGGCCCCGCGCCTCATGGACCGCCTCTACGAGCGCGCCCTCGTAGTCTGACTGGACGTGTTCGAGGGCGAGGCCGTTCTCGGCGGCCACCATCGTTGCCCGGGCGACGTGGTCTGCGAGGGTGTCGCGACCGTAGACCTCCGGTTGGCGCTGCCCAAGCAAGCTCAGGTTCGGCCCCGAAAGCAGCACCACGACGGCGTCGGCCAAGCGCTCAGGTACCTCGTCCTGGCGCCGGCCGGTCCTGTCCGCGCCGGCGTCCTGGATGCCCGTGACGATAGTCAGCTCCGGGCGGGCGGGCGGTTCCTGCGGTGCCATGTAACTCCTTTTGTGCCGGCACGAGCGCACAATGTCAGTGCCGCCGAAGCTTACTAAAGATGGCCCGGTCGCCGTCCCTGCTCGAACTGCGCCTGGGCCGTTTGCTTCCGATCGGCGCCGGCTCCCAAGCGCAGGCCTTGCTACCAGCGCCGGCGGTGGCTCGCGCTCAAGTGCGTCTTGTCCCAAGCCGACTACAAGCACGAGGTAAACCCAAGGACCAAGGGACAGCCCGTAGCCGGCCCGCCTACCCACGACAACCACCGCGCACCGGTGTGCCCGGGCCAAGTGTGCGGGCCCTGACCGATTTAGTAAAAACGCAGATCTTCAGTGAAAGCCGGATCCCAAGTAACCCAGATCTCAAGTGATGGAGTAGGTCAAGTGCGTTTCAAAGAACTTCGCGACGCGGACGGGATGGTCCTGGCCCAGGGTCTGCACCCAGCAATTGCAGTGGTGGCGGCAAACAGCGCCGCCCGCGCCCTGGCGACATCGGCCGTGCCTTCTGATGGGAGCACCAAAATCCTCAGTGCTCGCGACGTCGATCGGCACCTGCGGCGGGCTGCCGCGATAGCAGTAGAGCAGCACAGCGCTTCTGTCGACCAGAAACGGGCAAGGCTCGCCGACGCGGAGCAATCCCTCAAGGCGGCGACAGAAGCCGTGCTGAACGCCGCCGACGTCGCCGCCATAGCGGTTGAGGACCTCGCTCGCTTCGACGCCCTGGCCACCCGGCTGGCTTGCGCCGAGGAGGCTTACGAGGCCGCGGTCCAAGCCGACGCCGAAGCGGCCCGCTCGCTGGCGGCGGCTCTCTCCGAACTGGAGAGGGTGCTGGGCGAGCGCCACCGCGCCAGCAGTTCGCCCGACGGCTCGCCCACTGCGGGCGAGAGTGGCGGCATTCCTGGAGCCACCGTCGACCAGGCCACCGACCGGCAAGCCACGCTGGCCGACGCCGAAGACGAAAAATACGCTGCGGTCCAACAGGCTGAACGCATCTCAGAATCGGCACGCGCCGCCACCCGGGACGCCCTGGCGACGCGCCGGTCCGCCCACGAAGCGCTTCGTTCCGGTATGGAGGTTATGAGCTTCGGCGCCCCTGATTGGGCCCCAGGGCTCCCATTACCGGGGCTGCTGAACAATTACCGCGAACGCCTAGCCGACGCCGTACCTACCACCCAAGCGGCCGAATCGGAGGCCTGGGAGTCCGAGCGGTCGGCCCGGTCGCACCTCGAACAAGAAAGGCTTGACCTCGACGCTCTCATCGCCGCCGGCCCGCCCTCGCTCGAGCCTAAGGACACGATCGGCAGCTGGGTCACGAACGAGTACTTGGCTAAGGATGGCGCCGTTTGTGCAGACGACGCCTTCAAAAGTTTTGACCCCGAGACCGTCGCTGCGCTCCTTGTGGTCCTCGCTGGTCATGGCGGCCAGGTGGTCTACCTGACGGATAACCCGGAGGTGCTCGGGTGGGCCATCGGCCTCCCGCACGACATTGGCGCCGCCACCACCATTGCGAGTTCACCCGCCCGCACCCCCGTACTTGTCAGCGAATAGGGGCAATGCCCGAAAAAGGGGAAGGGCCGAGGGCTATGTACCGCAACGGGGTTACGGACCTAGCGACGGTCTGGGCCAGGACGCCCGACCTGTCGTACGACAGCGCCGGGACGGGTGACAGTACCAACCCCGCCGTGGGCGACGTCGAAGCCGAGGCCGACCGTGGCACCCGGCCTTACGACTGGTCACGTCCCGTGGTGGAGCCCGGGCCCTTTGCGGCGCTGGAAGGTGACGCAGCCAACGAGCGGCCGTCAGCGTCGGACGACCCCGCCCAAGACGGCTCCCCGGCCGAGCCCGACGTAACCGAAAGGCGGTTGACCGGTATACCGGACCTCGGTGCTGATGCCCCGCTGGCCGCACCGTCGACCTCCGCCTCATAGGGTGCTTCAACGGGCCTCGTCCTACCTGCGCCCGTTGTCGCCCCTGTG
>JASHVH010000279.1 GCA_030039575.1 Acidimicrobiales bacterium
TCGCTCGCCTGCTCGAAAGCGGCTCCGTTGAGCAAGCCTTCTGGGAAATGGCCACAGCCGACGTGACCGCTGCGCTCGAGATATTCCATCCTCTTTACGAGCAAAGTGGGGCCTCCGATGGCTTTGTGTCCCTCGAGGTATCTCCCCGTCTGGCCTACGACACTGAGGGCACCATAAAGGACGCCCGGGCGTTCCACGAGCGCATCGCCATGCCCAACCTGTTGGTCAAAATTCCCGCCACAGAGGCGGGCGTCCCGGCTATTCGCCAAATGATCAGCGAAGCCCGCAACATAAATGTCACCCTGATCTTTAGCCTCGACCGGTACAACGATGTTATTGAGGCTTACATTTCGGGACTGGAGGCACTCGACCGCTCCGGAGGTGAACTGTCGCGGGTCCACAGTGTGGCGTCGTTTTTCGTCAGCCGCGTTGACACCGAGGTGGACCGCCGGGTCGAGGCCAAAGCAGAAGAAAAACTTCTCGGCCTCAGAGGTAAGGCGGCGGTCGCACAGGCGAAATTGGCGTACCAGTTGTTCCTCGAGCGCTTTTCCGGGCCGCGTTGGGAAGCCCTTCAAACCAAAGGGGCGCACCGCCAGCGTCCCCTGTGGGCGTCAACCTCGACCAAGAACCCCGCCTACCCCGACCTGCTCTACGTCGACAACCTGATCGGCCCGGACACGGTGAACACGCTGCCGGACGCCACCATCGCCGCTTTCCTCGACCACGGCACCGTGGCCCGGACCGTCGACCAAGGGGCCGACCAGGCTCGCGCCGACCTCGACGCCCTCGCCGCGGCCGGTATCGACATGGCGGACGTTTCGTCCCAGCTGGAGGACGAGGGCGTGGCCGCCTTTTCCAAGAGCTACGACGAGCTCCTCCAAGCGCTCGAAGACAAGGCCAACGAAGAAGGGGGCAATAAAGAGGGCGCCAAAAAAGACGGGGACGGCGAACGCCAGCCGCCGCGCCAGTCGTGAGCACCGAAACCCTTCCCCTCAACCCACTGGCGGAGGGCCTCGACACTGTCCGCCGCGCCCCACCCGGCGTGCTCGTAGTCTTCGGGGCCTCGGGGGACCTGACCCATCGTAAGCTCTTGCCGGCACTTGAAAGGCTTTCGCGTCGCCGGCTTCTGCCCGCTGCCTTCGCCGTGGTCGGCGTAGCCCGGTCCGATATCTCCGATGATGGCTTCAGGGACATCATGGCCGACGCGGTGCCGGGGGCCGGGCCCGGGTGGGCGGAGATTATCAAAAACAGCATTTACATATCCGGCGACTATTCCGACCCGGAGACCTTCAACACCCTCAAGCGCCGCCTGGAAGAAATCGACGAGGCCCTTGGGACAGGGTCCAACCGGACGTACTACCTCGCCACGGTGCCCGATGTGTTCGCTGAAGTGGCTCGGGCGCTTGGCAAAGTAGGCCTGAACCGGCCGGAAGGTGGTGGGTTTGCCCGCCTGGTGATCGAAAAGCCCTTCGGGCATGACCTGGAGACGGCCCGGGAGCTCGACGCTGCCCTGCACGAGGTCTTCGACGAGGACCAGATATACCGCATCGACCACTACCTCGGGAAAGAGACGGTCCAGAACGTCTTGGCGCTGCGTTTTGCCAACGCCATCTTCGAACCTCTCTGGTCGCGCAATTACATCGACCATGTCCAGATCACGGTGGCGGAAACGATCGGCGTGGAGAAGCGGGGCAACTTCTACGAAAAAGCCGGGGCCTTACGAGACATCGTCCAGAACCACGTGATGCAGGTCCTGTCGCTCACGCTGATGGAACCTCCGGGGACAATCGACGCCGAGGGCATCCGGGACGAAAAAGTAAAGGCACTCCGTTCTGTCGTGGTGCCGCAGGTGGACGAAGTCGCCAACATGTCTGTGAGGGCTCAATACGACAGCGGCTGGGTCGAAGGCAACGCCGTCCCCGGGTACCGCCAAGAAGAGGGCGTGAGCCCACAGAGCCAGACCGAGACGTACGTGGCGCTGAAGCTCCTGGTGGACAACTGGCGCTGGGCCGGCGTGCCCATTTACGCCCGGACCGGCAAGCGCCTACCCAAGCGGGTGACGGAGGTGGCGCTCCAGTTCAAAGCCGTGCCCCACCTTGCCTTCCCCAAGGCCGCCGCCACCGGGCTCAACCCCAACGCCCTGGTGCTACGCATCCAGCCGGACGAGGGCGTGACGCTGCGCTTCGGGGCAAAGGTGCCGGGGCAGGCGTTCATGGTGCGCGACGTGCTCATGGACTTTTCCTACGGCGCCGCCTTCCTGGAGGAACCCCCGGACGCCTACGAGCGGCTGCTGCTCGACGCCATGGTCGGTGACCCCACATTGTTCATCCGCAGCGACGAGGTCGACACCGCCTGGAAGATCGTCCAACCGCTGCTGGCCGCTTGGGCCAGCGACGACCCTCCACCCCTGGCCGGCTACGCGGCGGGCACCTGGGGCCCGCGCCAAGCCGACACCCTCATCGAACGAGACGGGCGACAATGGCGGACGCCATAACGGGCCTGCGCCCGGGCGGCACCGACACCGCCGAACCGGGGTCCCTGCTCGCGGTCCAGACGTGGGAAGGCCGCGGCGTGGGCCTGGGCCAGGTCATCGCCGCCCTCCCGGAACTGCGCCGGCAAGCGTCAGGCCGGGGCGCCGGCATGCGGACCGCGGTTACGACCATCGTCATGGTGGTCAGGCCGGACGACGACTCTGAGGTGGTGGCGGAACCCGTGCGCGCCGTCGGCGCTCACCACCCGTGCCGAGTGGTCGTGTTGCGACCGGACCCCGACAGGACCCCCGTGATCGACGCCAAAGCCGTACTCTGGCGGGCCGAGCCCACCGCTTCCCAGGGTCACCCGGTCTTCTTCGAAGAGCTTCACCTGCACGTCGGGGGCCAGGGGGCATCCCACCTGGCCTCGATCGTCGGCCCGTTCGTCTTGCCCGACCTGCCCGTCGTCATGTGGTTCCCGGACGTGCTGCCCGACCCGGTGGACCCCCTTTTACGCCTGGCCAGTGTGCTGGTGGTCGATACGCGAGACATGGTCCCGGACCCGGCAGCCATCGGGCACTCGTACCGGACGCTCCTCGAGCTGGCCAACCACCACCCTGTGGTCGACCTGTCCTGGGTGCGCCTCCAGCCCTGGAGGGAACTGCTGGCGGGCCTGTTCGAACCCGAGCACAGCCGGCCGTTCGAGCAATGCATCTGTTCGGCGAAGGTGAGCGGCAAGCCCGGGCCGCGCCACATACTCGGCGGCTGGCTCATGGCCCAGCTCGACCTGCGGGCGCGGGAACTGGTCCTGGCCGACTCCAAGCATGTCGACATCACATTGGAGGCCGTTTGCCACGGAGAACAGGGCAAGTTCGAGGTGAGGCGCGACGAGGGGACCAGGGCGGTGTGGGCCAAGGCATCCCTCGCGAACGGCATCTCCCACAGCCAGGCCTTGCCCCTCCCTGACGACTCGCTGACGTCGGCCTTGTCTTCGGCGATATCCAACTTGCAGGCCGACAAGGTGTGGGAGCGGGCCCTGGCGGCGGCTGCAGCTCTCGCCTCCTAACGGTTAGGGTCTTGCGCGTGAACCGAGAGATGGTGGTGACCGATGACGTCCCCGGCGCCTTTGCCCGAGAGGTCATCTCGGCGTTCGTCGACCGGCCCGGAGAAGAGTTCGACATAGCCCTCTCGGGCGGCGAGGTGGCGCGCGCTTGCTACGAGCGGCTGGCGGCAGAGGGCACCCAGGCCGTCGACTGGCTCGTCGTGAACTTCTTTTGGGCCGACGAGCTCTGCGTCCCGCCCAACCATGCCGCCTCCAACGAGCGCCTGGGCCGCGAAGCGCTCCTGGAGCGGGTGGGGGCGGCCAACGCCGTTTACCCGATGCGTTGCGACGACGGTCTCGACGCCTACCAGCTCCGCCTCGGGGAGGTCGGGCAGCTGGACGTGGTCCACCTCGTTCTCGGTCCCGACGGCAGCATTGCCGGCCTGTTCCCGGGCTCGATGGCCCTCAACGCCGACCCCGGCCAGCTCGTGACGTTCAGCGAGGACCCGAGCGGGGTGCACAAGCACCTGCGCATGACGCTCACCTACGCCGGCATCGCCCGCGCTCGCTTGGTCATATTCACCGTGGAGGGGGAGGCGCAGCGTCCGGCCATGGAAGCTGTGGTGGCGGGCGAAGACGTGCCGGCGGCGCACGTCCGCGCCGGCCGAGTCTTGTGGTTGGTGGGCAAGGACGCCGCCCCCCGGGCGATCTGAGGCTCCGAAGGTAGCGCGAAACGTGACGGAGCGTTCACCGTTACCCCCCGAAGCGGCGGCGGGAAAGGGGCCCGACCGAGCCGGGGACTTGCCTGTGGCCCAACCCACGCACGCCCGGCCGGGCAGTACCGGTGACCCCGAACTGGACACCCGCATCGAGTCCCTGCTCGACGAGGTGGGCGTCACGGCCAACCGCGACCAGCTCCGGGAGCTACTGGTCTCGACTATCCGCATGGCTCAGGGACAAGCCGACCGGCTCGACTTGAAGATCGCCAACGCGGCTTTGCGGGAGATGCGGGAAGGCTTCGAGGTCTTCGCGCCGTACCGGGACGTCCGCAAGATCACGATGTTCGGCTCCGCCCGCACGCACCCGACAGACCCGCTCTACTCGCAGGCACGAGACCTGGCTTCGCGCCTTGTTGCCCTGGGTTGGTCGACGGTCACAGGAGCGGGCCCGGGGATAATGGCCGCCGGCCTCGAAGGGGCCGGTCCGGAGCATTCCTTCGGGATCAATATCCGGCTCCCGTTCGAGCAGCAGCCCAACCAGTTCATTTCGTCGGACCCGAAGTTGGTCTCGATGAAGTACTTCTTCACCCGCAAGCTCCTGCTCGTGAAGGAGTCCGACGGGTACGCCGTACTGCCAGGAGGGTACGGGACCCTGGACGAGGCCTTCGAGCTGCTCACCCTTCTGCAAACGGGTAAAGCGGAGCCGGCCCCCGTGGTCCTCCTCGAGGTGCCGGGCGGAAGCTACTGGCGGGCGTGGGAGCGCTTCGTGACGGACGAGGTGGCTGCCCGCGGTTTCATCGGCCCGGAGGACACCAGCTTCTACCTGATCACGGACGACGTACTGGAGGCCGCGGCCGAGGTACTGGGTTTTTACCGCAACTACCAGTCCTTGCGCTGGGTCGGCGACCGGATGGTGATCCGTCTCGTGGCCCGGCCCACGCAAGGCGAGGTCGCCGCACTGTGCGAGGAGTTCGCCGGCATGTGCCTCCGGGGCGGGATCGAGGTCCTCCCAGGGCCCTTGCCCATCGAAGTGCGGGAAGGCGACCACCTGGAGTTCCCCCGCATCGCGCTCCGTTTCGACAAGCTGTCGTTCTCCCACCTGCGCCGGCTGATAGACGCCCTCAATGCCCTGCCGAGCGCTCCCCCAATGCCAGCCGGCCTCCCGGTCCCGCCGAGCCAGCGCGCCCGGGGCTGACCGCGCTTCAAGTCCCGCCCCGTCACCTTTGCCGCTCTGCCCCCTCAGCTAAACCAGGCTGGCCCGGCCCCGCCCCGCCGTGGGTGCCTGCCGTCACTCCTCGGTGTACGCACCGGACCGGCTCTCCTCGTCGGCCACTGCCGCCAGCACGACCTCGGCTATTTCGGAGAGACAGGCTAGTTGAGCCGGCGTAAGGCGGTCGACGAACAAGCGCCGCACCGCCTCCAGATGGCTCGGGGCCGCGGCGCCTATCTCCCGGCGGCCCGCACAGGTGACGGAAACGAAGGCCCCCCGGCGGTCAGAACCGCACTTCATCTTCTCTACCAGCCCGCGCTGCACCATCCGGCTCACCTGGTGGGAGAGGCGGCTTTTTTCCCACCCCAGTTGGTTCCCGAGCTGGAACAGGCGCATGCGGCCGTCCGGCCGGTCGGTGAGCGCGACCAGCACGGCGTAGTCCTGGTAGCTGAGGCCGGAGTGGGTAGAAAGATCCCTGGCGAGCAACGCCGTGAGGCGCATCTGCATGAGCTGGAGCGAGCGCCACGCTCGTTCCTCGGTCTCGGTCAGCCACCTGACGGTGGGCGCTTCAGACGGCACTTCTGCGGAGGTCGTCGGAATAGTTGATATGTCTCCTATGTTGACCACACCAGACATCACCCCACTGAACCATATGAGGAGGACCAAAATGTCCACATCTGAGGCGTCAGCCCCGGCCGCGGTGACTGGCAACTACAAGCTTGACCTTGCTCATACTCGCATCGGCTTCTCGGCTCGTCACGCCATGGTGTCCAAGGTGCGCGGCCAGTTCAACAAGTTCGATGGCTCTGTTTACCTTGACGCCGAAAAGCCGGCGAACTCTCACGTGGAGTTGAATATCGACGCCAACAGCATCGACACTCGCAACGACGACCGGGATAACCACCTCCGCAGCAACGACTTCCTGGCCATGAAGGAGTACCCCGAGATCACGTTCCGCTCCACGGAGGTCGAACAGGTGGACGACAACCACTACCGCGTTACCGGCGACCTCACCATTCGCGGAGTCACGAGGCCGGTAACGGTTGACTTCGAGTTGACGGGCGTAGCGACAGACCCTTACGGCAACCAGCGGGTGGGCTTCGAGGGCAGCGCCACTATCAACCGCAAGGACTGGGGGGTCAACTGGAACGCCGTGCTCGACGGCGGCGGCGTCATGGTGAGCGAGCGGGTCAACCTCGAGTTCGAAGTAGAGGGGATCAAACAAGCCGCGTAAGGTCTGCGGGCGGGCCAGGCTTACTGAGCCTCTTTGCCTTTTTGCGCCGGTGCGCCAAACAGAGAAATAGGACACTCGGCAGCCGCCTGGACCGGCGCCACTGCAGGGCCGTCCGGTGAGGCCGGGCGGCCCACTTGTCTCTTCGCCTGGTTGGCAACTCAGGCTTCCTCTTCGGGCCCCTCCCCAAGGAGGGCGGCCGCCTTCAGGACAGCGCGCCTGGCCCTGCTGAAGCGGCGTTCCTCCGCTTCCGGGGTGGCCTCCCCCGTGTCCAGGGCCTCTACTAGCTTGGCCCGGCCGAGGTCCGCCAACTCCTCGGCGATGGCGTCGAGCCTGGAGCGCAAGTCTTCGAGCCGGTCTTCTCCTGGGGGCAACATGCCGTCCAGTCTTGCCTGCGTGGAGGCTAGGGTCGCCGTGTGGACGACCTCACGCTCAGCGACTACGTCAATCGATCCAAAGACCGGGTGCTCGGCTCTCTTATCGATTGGCTGAGGATCCCTTCCATTTCCGCCGACCCGGGCCACGCCGGCGATATCGCTTCGTCGGCCGAGTTCTGCGCTGAAATGCTGCGTTCAGCGGGCATCGAGAACGTGGAACTGCTGTCGGCCGGCGGCGTACCGGCCGTGTACGGGGATTGGCTGGGGGCCGGCAGCATGGCGCCCTCCGTTCTCGTCTACGGTCACCATGACGTCCAACCGGTCGACCCGCTCGACGAGTGGGCCGCTCCACCCTTCGAGCCGACTGTCAAAGACAACGTGCTCCGGGCCAGGGGCGCCAGTGACGACAAGGGCCAGGTCATCATGCAGATCGAGGCGGCCCGAGGGCTGCTGGGAGCGCTCGGCGACCTGCCCGTGAACCTGAAGTTCCTGATCGAGGGCGAAGAAGAAGTGGGCAGCCCCCACCTGGACGAACTGCTCGAGCGGGAGAGGGAGCGGCTGAGCGCTGACGTCATCGTGGTGTCGGACACGACCATGCTCGCCCCCGACATCCCCTCGACCACCATAAGCACGCGCGGGTTAATTGCCTTCGACGTCGGCATTCGAACAGCTGAGTCTGATCTGCACAGCGGGATATGGGGCGGTACGGTCCCCAACGCCGCCCTTGTCGCCGCCGGCCTGGCGGCCGGCCTGCACGACTCCGACCACCGGGTGACCCTGCCGGGCTTCTACGACCGGGTCCGGGAACTAACTCACCGGGAAGCCCAGTCGCTGGCAGACACGCCTTTCGACAGGGTCGAGTTTTGCCGCCAGGCGGGCGTAAAAGAGCTGGAAGGCGAGGCCGGAAGGAGCCCGTACGAGCGCACCGGTACCCGCCCGACAGCCGAAGTGGTGGCCCTCCATTCCGGCTATGGCGGGCCGGGGATGAAAACGATCGTGCCGGCCACGGCCAACCTCAAAATCGCCGTACGTCTAGTGCCGGAACAATCCGCCGACGAGGTCGACGCCTCTTTTCGCGCCTGGGTCGCCGGCCAGGCGCCGAAATATGCCGAAGTCACCGTCACCACGGTTGGCGGAGTGGCACCGTTGATGACACCAATTGACCATCCTGCGGTCCGGATCCTCGGTGAGGCCATAGAGAACGTCTGGGGAAAACAGCCGTTGTTCACCAGGAGCGGCGGGAGCGGCCCGGAGGAAGCGCTTGGGCGGATCCTCGAGGCCCCGGTCATTTTCCTCGGGATCGGGCTCGCGGATGACAATTACCACGCCCCCAACGAACGTCTCGAGCTCAACCAGCTATGGCGGGGCACCGTCGCCGCCGGGCAGTTGCTGCTCGGCTTGCGGTCGCTGAACTCTCGCTAAGACCGACCGATGCCCAAGGCCAAGGTCCCAGAAGGCAAACCCGGTCACAAAGAGCATCGCGTCCCGAGGAAGGGCGAGGCCGCCGAACCGGCGATAGGCAGCAAACCCCTGACGGACGGCAAGG
>JASHVH010000280.1 GCA_030039575.1 Acidimicrobiales bacterium
TGGCCCGCAGGTCCTTGCCCGCCGCCTTCGTCGCTATCCTCGTGGTACGCAGGCGGGGGTTGACGAACTCGTCTATGCCGAAATTAATGAGCGCCAGGCCCGTGCCCACGAGGGCAATGCAGAGCCCGGGCGGCAGGAACCACCACCACGCGCCTACCTGTAATGCCTCGTTGTTCTCGGCCCAGTACAGCATGGTGCCCCAGGACCAGGTCGTCACGCTCTCCAGGCCGAGAAAGGCGAGCCCGGCCTCGGTCAGGATGGCGAATATAACTGTGAACAGGAACCCGGCAGCCACAATGGCAAGCTCGTTGGGCAGGATTTCGGCAAAGATGATGCGCATAGACCGCTCGCCGCTCGCCCGGGCGGCCTCGATGTAGTCCCGCTTGCGGATGCTGAGCGTCTGCGCGCGAAGCACCCTCGCCCCCCAAGCCCATCCCGTCACGGCGATGACCAGGGTCACGCTCACTGCCCCCTTGTTGGGGAGGTACCCGGCCAACACGATCACGAGTGGCAACGCCGGTATAACGAGGAAGATGTTGGACAGCGCAGAAAGCACCTCGTCCGTCGTCCCGCCCAGGTAGCCGGACGCCAGACCTACGACGAGCGACACGAAAGTGGCGATGGCGGCGGCGCCGAAACCTACCAGCAGCGAGACCCGGGCGCCATAGAGCAGTTGGGCGAACACGTCCTGGCCCGCCTGCGTTGTGCCGAGCCAGTGCGCCGCCGAAGGAGGCTGGAGTGACTCCGGCGAGAGCGCTGACGGGTTGGTGTGGTCGAAGATCGGCCCAAAAACCGCCAGCAGTACGAAGAACCCGAGTATGGCCAAACCGGCGATGATCTTCCCGGACCGCAGCCCTCCGACCCAGCCCCAGCGCTGAGAAGGCGCCGCGCTCGGCTCATCAGCGCTCGCTCCACCTCCGCCGGCTTCGGCGGTGACCGCCACGCTCGTCACGGAGCCAAGCTCCCCACGGCAGGCTAACCGTCCTGACGGGTGCGGGGGTCGAGGACGACGTAAACAGCGTCGGCGGCGATGTTCGCCACCAACACCGCGAGGGTAATAATCAGGAACACCCCCTGCATAAGGGGGTAGTCCTCGTTGTTGACGGCCTGGTAGAGGACATAACCAATACCGGGGTACGAAAAGACCACTTCCACCAATATCGCTCCGCTCACGACAAATCCCAGCGAGAGGGCGAAATTCGCTATGGACGGGAGGATTGCGTTGCGGGCGGCGTACGTCCACATGATGCGGCGCTTTGAAAGGCCTTTCGCTTCGGCCACCATCACATAGTCCTCGAACAGCGTCGACACCATCATGTTGCGCATCCCGATGAGCCACCCTGCGATCGAGGAGACGACGATAGTGATGGCCGGGAGGGCAGCGTGGTAGGCCGCACTGGTAAGGAACGTGGCGGAAAAGCCGACCGTCGTCGAGTCGGAGAACCCGCCGCTATTGGGGAAGATGTGCATCTCGGTAGCGAAAAGGTAAATAACGATCAGGCCCAACCAGAAATAGGGGATGGCCAGCAGGAAGGTCGTGGCGGGCGGCAGGAACCCGTCGAGCCAGGAACCCCGTCGCCAGGCGATGACCATGCCAAGCAGTGTCCCTAAGACGAAGCTGACCACGGTGGAAACCCCGATGAGCACCGCCGTCCACGGCAGGCTTTCGCCGATCACCGACACGACCGAGCTCGGGAAGTAACTGAAAGACGTCCCCAGGTCGCCACGGAACAGGTTCCCCCAATAGCTGATGTACTGGGAGACGAGGCCGGAGTGGTTGAGGCCGTACAAAGCCGTGAGCGACTTGGTTGCCGCCGGCGAGAGCTGGCCCTTGTACTTGGCCATCAGGACCTCGACGGGGTTCCCCGGCATGAGCCTCGGGATGAGGAAATTGAGGGTGAGCGCCGCCCAGGCGGCCAAGAGGTAGAACGACGCCCGCCGGACCAGGAAGTTCACGACCCGCCGCCGCCCAGCTTCGGGACCGGGGCAAAAAACACCGACGGGGGACGCATGAACGCCGCTCCCCGCCGGACGCCCGACATCTTGCCGCGAAGCGTTGTCAATGCCTCGTAATAGCCCTGGTAGTCGAAGTTCACTACGCCCCCCCGGAAAAGCTCGTGACAGCGGGCGCCGGCGAGCCACTCGTCGAAAACGCTGCTTATGTCGACCACTTCGTCGGCTCGGAAACCGTCGGCGTCTTCCCAGTTCTCCGCGTAGAAGAGCTGAGGGCTGCCATTTTGCGCCCCTCCGTTTTCCCGCTGCAATGCCAACGCGCGCTCGACCGCGAAATAACAGTTGGCGTGATCGCGGTGGAACGAGCCCCGCCAGTGGGTAACGACGACGGCCGGCCTCTCCCCGTCGATCACCGAGGCGACCGACCTGGCGACCTGGTCGCTGGCCACCAGGTCGCCGTCCGCGTAATCGAGGATCCGCAAACGGGCGCCGAAACGACCAGCGGCCTCTTCGGCCTCGCTGAGCTTCTGGGCCTTGTAGGTGGCCCGGTCCCTGCGGGGGTGCCCGCCCTCGCCCGCCGTGAGATGCAAGAAGGTCACGTCCTCGCCGGCCTTGGCGTGGAGCAAGGCGAGGTGGCCGGCGGTGAAGTCCATGTCGCCCACGTGCGCCCCCACGAGCAAAAGCCCGCCGCTCATGCAGCGCCCGTCCCTTCGAGCGCCCGCTCGTAGATGGCGAACCTACGGGTCACCTCGAAGCCGGCCCGCTGGTACAGGCGCCCTGCCGCGTCGTCCTCACCCGTCCAGAGGAACCAGGCACAGTGCAGGCTTTGGGCCGCCATCTCCCTCAGCGTCTCGTGGAGAAGGACGTTGCCCAGGCCAAGGCGCCGCCTCTCGGGCACGACCCCGAAGGGGCCGAAGCGGTCCGCGCAGCCCAGGAAAGCGCCGAATATCGCAAACCCGGCGACCTCGTCCCCGTGGGTGGCGACCTGGATCTGGTCGGGGCTGGCGCCGTGGCGCAAGGCGACCCGGACGACGCTGGCCCAGTCTTCACTGAAGCTCCCGCACAGCCGCAGCAGCCGGGTGTACCACTCCACCGAGGGGGAGCCGAACCTCCACCCGTCGGCTTCCAGGCGCCACCTCTCCTTGGCCACGACTTCGGGCACCTCGTAGTCCACTAGCGATAGGTCCATAGCCACCACAGTCGAGATGTTGTGGTACCCGGAACGCTCGAACAGCTCGCGACTGCCCGGGTACCGCCCGACCGGGACCCCGGGGTAGTAATAGCCGGGTGGGTACGCTGACACCGACGCCCGGGTGCAGCCGCGTCCCACCAGGTACTGCTCAGCCCGGCGGAGCAGCTCACGGCCTATGCCCTGGCGCTGGTAGGCAGGGTCGACAACGAGGACGGGGATCCACCCTTCGGCGCCTCCACTTCCCGCGTCTGCCGGCCGCGGCGGGAGCTGCTCCGGGATGCCAACCGCGACGGCGTGCACGAAGCCCCTCACCTCTCCCTCGGCGTCCCTGGCTTCGACGAGGCCGGCCTCGTCGAAATTGTCGTCTAGCAGGGTCGTCCGGACGAAGCGGCTAAGGCTCACCTGGTCCTTCGGGAGGGTTCGCGCCCAACACTCGACGAGGGCCTCCTCGTCACCCCCCACATAAGAGCGGTAGTCCACTCCCGTGATCCCCCTTCGGCCAGCCAGCTCGCGTTTACAGGTGTTAGAGGTTCACCTCACAAGTAGCACCCTAGTAACTCTTTGGCGACGCCGGGGGCAGCCCGAGGACCGCTTGGCCTACAGGACAGACAGCGTCGATGGCGTCGTCACCAGGGCCCGGCCGTCGTTATCGCCGGCCTGGAGGTCGGCGCCTACCCGGGTCACTTGTCAGGTAGGCTTACCCGGCTAGCCGGTCCCGTGGTCCCCGACGTGGTTAGTCGCGAAGGACTTTGTGCTATGCAGGCTCCTTTAACAGCCCGCCCTGCTCAGCAGCGCCTGCACCGGGCAGTCCAGGCAACATATGTATGTTTCCTGGCATCAGGCTTCGCCTTCGCCAGTTGGGCATCCAGGATCCCACAGGTACGAGCGCACTTTCACCTGCAGCCTTCCCAACTGGGGCTGGTGCTGTTGGCGATAGCCGGCGGCTCGGTCATCTCCTCATCGTTGTCAGGACCGCTCATCTCCTGGCTTGGCCCCCGGCGAGCCATTTCAGCGACGGCGGTGTTGCTTGGCGTGGCTCTGGTCATTATCGCAACCGGTTACTTAGTTGCCTTGGCGATCGTCGTTGCCGGCTTGTTCGTCTTCGGCCTGGCCAGCGGGACGTGGGACCTCGCCATGAACGTTCACGGCGGGGCGCTCGAAGGCCACCTCGGCCGATCGATCATGCCCCGCTTTCACGCCGCGTGGAGTTTCGGCACCGTCGTTGGCGCGGTCGTAGGGGCCGCCGCGGTGGCCGTGCACCTCCCAGTAACTGCCCACCTCGTGGGCGTCGCTGTGGTGGTCGCGCTCGCCGTACTGCAAGCGGCGAGGTCTTTTCTGCCCAACCACTACCGGCCGACGACGGAAAATGACGCGCCAGGCGGCTGCCACCGTCCTGAGGAGCCCGCCCATGTCCATCGGGACATGCTCCGCGCTTGGCTCGAACCGCGCACACTTGCCATCGGCGCGTTCGCGCTGGCCTTCGCCTTCGCGGAGGGCACAGCCAACGATTGGTCGAGCCTCGCCGCCATCGACGGCTACCACGTGCCGGCCGCCCTGGGCACGCTTGTGCTCGCCACGTTTCTCGCCGCCATGACGATCGGCCGCTGGTTCTCGCCTTCCTTTGTGGACCACTACGGGCGGGTGCCGGTGGCTCGCCTCCTTGGTCTCGTCGCCATCATGGGTGTGGTCCTTTTCGTCTTCGGACCGGCGGTCCCATTCGCCTTCGCTGGTGCTCTCCTGTGGGGTGCCGGCACGTCGGTCGGTTTTCCCTTGGGAGTTAGCGCGGGCGGCGACCAACCCGAGTTGGCACCTGGCCGGGTCAGCGTCATCGCGTCAGTGGGCTACTGCGCATTTTTCGCCGGGCCGCCGCTCGTGGGTTTCCTGGCCGACCAATTGACGGTCTTGCGCGCCCTGATCTGCGTGGCCGTCCTCCTGGGCATCGCCATCGTGCTGGCGCCAGCGGTCCGCGGCCGAGCGTCGACAGAAACCTGAGGACAGTCCCGCGTCCCTTATAGTATGGTCAAGTCATTCACCCACCCGGCACCTCGGCGTCGCTAACTGAGCAACGCCGCCAGCCACGGGAGACGACTTCCATCGAAGGTTGAGTGACAGAATGCCATCTGGGAATTACGGGCACGGGATCGATGTACAGGAGTACTCTTCCAGGCTCGAGCGGGTGCGCTCTGCGCTCAAGCAGGCCGGAGCGGAGGTAGGTGCGGCATACGCAACACCGAGTTACCCGGCAGACGTCCAGTACTTGACCGGGTATGACCCCCATATCGAAAGCGCGGCTGTACTGGTTTTCCCAAGCAACGTTGTCGTTCTCGGTGGCGCAGAAGGAAGGCGTGTATTCGAAGACGGAGCCACTTCCGGAGAGTGGAGGGACCTGATCGACTTCGTGATCCCTTACCAGGATTACGGCAACGTGAAGTTCTGGACGTTGCACGACATACTCATCGACTGCCTCGGTCATCTCCCGGACCGCATAGGTCTTTTGTCGGACGACAACACAATACCAATTAGCTTTCGCCAGCAGTTGGCGGGTTCCGTGTCACCTAATCCCTGCGAATTTGTCCAAATGAACGATGCCCTCATGGCCCTGAGATATCAAAAGAGCCCTACCGAGTTAGCCCTGTACCGCGAGGCCAGCCGGATTGCCGGGATGGCCATGGTAGCCATGATAAGCGCAGTCGAGCCAGGTAAAACCGAGCTGCAGGTGGCGGCAGTGGGTGACTACACGATAAAAATGTTGGGGGCGTACAACTCTGGTTTCGATACCATAGTGTGCTCGGGCCCCCGGATAAATAGCGTTATTGGGAGGGCAACGGCTCGAGTGATCTCAGAGGGCGAAATGGTCATGCTCGGAGTAGCACCACGCTATAACGGCTATACTTCTGCGTCGGGACGAACGGTGGTGGCCGGACCGGCTGGGCTTGCACAACTGGAGTTGTTGGACCACGCAGCATACGCTCTCCAACTTGCGGCCGCCGAGCTCCGCGAGGGCAACGAAGCGAGGAACGTCGACTTGGTCCCTCGCCAGTACCTGCGGGAGCATGGGCTCGGTGAGTTCCACATGTACGGAGTAGGCCATGGGATCGGGCTCACCGAGTGCCAAGAATGGAAGACTGCGACTGCGGCAAGCGAATACGTCCTTCCCAGGGGCATTTGTATGCAGCTGGATATCGGCTTGTTCAACCATCCGGACCTGTACGGTCTCCGGCTGGAGGAGCCCTTCGTCATCACGCACGACGGCCGCGCCGAGCAGCTCACCGACGTCCCACTGGTGACTGCCCCGGCCTAGTACCCCGGCCGCTCACTGGTCGCGGGCGGGAAGGTGGTGCACTGGTTGACGTACCGCGAGGGTGCACTGGTGCTGTTGCGCAACGTAACACATGACCTGACAACACGTCCAGCCCACTCCATAAATTGCTAACCTAAGTTTGGCTCTTCGGAGTGTTGAAACGGCCATCTGTGAATGGACTAGGCGTCGGAGGGGTCACATTGGAAAGAAGTCACCGTGTAAGACGGCAAGCGGCCGACGGTGCACAGCCCGGCCCCGCCACATTGCGTCAGGTCGCCAGGACGGCACGGGTTTCTCCTTCGACCGTGTCTCGCTTTCTCCGGGGCGAGTTACGCATGCGGCCGGAGACAGAGAAGCGGGTGCGGCAGGCTGTCGACGTCCTGGAGTATGTACCGCGACCAGCGGCACCCCGGACAAGCAACCGTTCCACTTCCGAGATTATCGCGCTCGTGTTGCCTGAAATGGACAACGCTTACCATGGCGCCATCGCCGACCACATCGTCGAGGAAGCCGAACGCCGCGGGCTGGCGGTGCTGCTCTGCTCGACGAGGAACCAGAGGCTCAAAGAAGAAAGCTATATCGAGCTCCTGACGGCGGGCAAAGTGGCGGGGCTCCTGTACCTTGGCTCTCATCGGAGCAACCGCCGGCTTGGTGCTGCGGTTCAGTACGGCTTCCCAATCGTCGTCCTGGACGAACAGCTGGCCGGCGTCCCCCCGGTGGACAGCGTAATAATGGATGACTACGCAGGCGCATTTCAGGCGACAAGCCATCTTCTCCGGCTCGGCCACCGCCGCATAGCCTTTGTAGGAGGACCTTCCGAGCTGCACTCTGTCCAAGAGCGCTATCGTGGCTGTACTGCCGCTCTGGCAAAGGCCGACGTCCGGACAAATAGCCAGGTGCGGCTCTCCGGGCCTTTTGGGGAGCAGTTCGGGATGAGCGCGATGCCGCACGTGGTGGCGACGCGGCCGGTGCCGACGGCGGTTTTCGCAGCGAGCGACCTCATCGCTCTCGGCCTTCTGGCGGCCGCCGAAACTCACGGTGTCAGAGTCCCCGAGGACCTCTCCGTGGTCGGCTTCGACGACGTGCGCTTCTCCGAGTACGTACGCCCGCGTCTCACGACGATCCACTCTCCGATCGACCGTCTCGCCAGCATCGGGGTCGAAATGCTCGTCGAGAGACTAGGCGGCAGCACGGTAGAGGCAAGGACCGAAGTCCTGCCGGTTTCGTTCGTGGAAAGGAACTCCACCGCTGCGCCGCAGGCCGCAGATCTAATGACTGCCGGCATCGCTGCCCCATAATCGTCGGCGGCTGGGTGACGAGACAGGTCCGTACTGCTCGGCCTACACAACAGCCGGTGCTCGCGGTTGTTCTTGAACATCTTGCTCACCGGGGCGCGACCGGTCGCCTTGACACTGCACCCGAGGGCGTATACAGTCCCGTTGCGCAACGCCTATTGTCGCCGCAAGTGGGCTCGTCCGTG
>JASHVH010000281.1 GCA_030039575.1 Acidimicrobiales bacterium
TAGGTGCCATTACCCCAGCGTCGGTGAACGGGACCAACTCGCCCATCATCGTCATGGGCTAGAAGCATCTCTCGTTCGGCCAACGCGTTCAAGTCGAGCTGGAAGTGGGGCGGTGGCGTGCTAATGTGACGACCCCCTGCGAGGGACGGCGCCCGCCAACGCAGGTTGCGACCTGCTCTTTTGTTCCCCTGATACCCAGAGCCTTCATTTGTCGCGTCGCTACGGAAATCTGGCGGTGAGCCTCGCTGCCGGGGCCCCCGGGCCCAAGCGCACAACTCCGGGCGCCAAGGCGAGGCGTACTCGTCGCGCCACCCTCGGAGGCGACGCTCACTTCGTGGCCCCGTCGTCTGCGGCCGGACCTGGCTATGGTGGCCTCCTCCTGATTAGTAAATGAGGACCGGGCCCCATAGGCTGGCCCACGATAGCGGGGGCCCACGATAGCGGGGGCCCATGGGGCGGAGAAGCCGGGGGGGCGCGAGGTGAAACCCGTGACTTTGAGTGCAGTTATCAGGGGAGTTTGCCTTTTTGTCAGCCTCGTACCGGGCGGCTCGACCGGTGTCAAGGCAGCCGCCGTCCACTCCTGGTCATGAGCACGCCCGTGACGTTCGACGAACTTGTGGCCGAGGGCGCTTCAGTACCGGTCGAGGGTTGGGACTTCTCCTGGTTCGAGGGGAGGGCCACTGAAGAACGCCCATCATGGGCCTACGCCAGGTTGCTCGTCGACCGCGTCGGGCGGGTCACCGGCGCCCTCGACGTCCAGACCGGCGGCGGCGAGGTGTTCGCCGAAGTGCTGGCGCAAGTCCAACGGCTTCCAGTCAAGCTGGCGGCGACAGAAGCGTGGCCGCCGAACCTGGAAATTGCCACTCGCAAACTGGCGCCGTTCGGGGTCTCGGTGCTCGAGGCGGCCGACGACGGGCCGCTGCCTTTTGCAGACGAGAGCTTCGAATTGGTGGTCAGCAGGCACCCCGTGGTCACGGTCTGGGACGAGATAGCCCGGGTCCTCGCTCCTGGCGGCTCTTACCTCTCCCAGCAAATAGGGGCCGGTTCCAACCGTGAACTCATCGATTTCATGATGGGGCCCCAGATCCCCGGCGACGCCCGCGACCCGGCTCGGGCGGTGCATGAGGCAGAGGCGGCGGGCCTGGTCGTGGTCGACCTGCGCCAGGAACCGCTTCGCACCGTTTTCAACGACGTTGGTGCCGTCGTCCACTTCCTCCGTAAGGTCGTTTGGACTGTCCCCGACTTCAGCGTCGAGAAATATCGTCATCGCCTCCTGGCCCTTCACGAGCGTATCGAGCAGGAGGGCCCCTTTGTCGCCTTCGCCCAACGCTTCCTTATCGAAGCGAAAAAGCCGGCCTGAGCAACGCCACCCGACCACGGCAGCCAACGGGGTATTGCGTCCAGGCGGGCGTCCACGTGGCGCCTCGAGCGCTCCACCGTTTATTGTTGGGGCCCGAAGTTATAAAAGCGGATCCGGGACGACCGGCGGTGAGGACAAGGGGGCAGCGGTGCGGGAACTGACGCATCCAGTCAAGAAGGTTTTTGCCATCGCGGGGCTTACAGCGCTCTGCGTCAGTCCCGGGGTGGCGCTGGTGCCGGCTGCCGCCTCCGCCACGACGTTCCCGACCCTGGAGCAGGCCTTCGACAACGTCGGCATCACGGCTCCGGCAGATGCCACCGTGGGCAATTTCGACGGTATCGGCGACAGTTTTTCCAGCACAGGGTTGGCTAGCGACGCCCTCGTGCCCGGCGCCAGGCTGCTCCACGACGGGCTCCGGGTCGATTGGCCGGACATCGCCCCCGGTTCGCCGGACAACGTCGTCGCAGACGGTCAGACGGTGGCGCTGGACGGGCAGGGATCGACCCTCGGTATCGTGGGCGCGTCCGCGTACGGCTCAGCCAGCGGGACGTTCACAGTTACCTACGCAGACGGTACGTCGACGAGCGGGTCAGTGAGTTTCTCGGACTGGGTCGACGAGCAGCCGGCCTCGGGCACCGACTTCCTGGCCACCACGGGCGGCTGGGACCCGGGCGGGAGCATCCCGGTCAGCCTGTCGTACGCGGCCATCCCCATCAACCCGGCCGAACAGGTCGCCTCCGTCACCCTGCCTACCGTCAGCGCCGCGGTCGGCAACGGTGTGAACGCAATGCACATATTCGACCTGGTCATCGGCACCCCCGGGGCAGAAGCGGCGGGCGCGCCGGGGGCGGCCTCCTACTACGACCTGGCCCGGAAGGACTGCGTCGGGACGGCCGCAGACACGGCGTCCAAGGTTTGGTACACGGTGGCCGACGGGGCCCTTTCTGACACGTACGCGCCGACCATCGACAACACCGACGTGAAGAGCCTCGACCCGATCGTTACCGGCCCCGGCTTTACGGCTCTCCAGCCCCGCGACATGACCTATACAGTCAGTGAGCTCGGGACCACCGGGATGGCGTGCAGGGTGGTGGCCCTGGACTCGGCTCAGCACTTCGCCATCGTCAGCGACTTCATCACGGACCCCTTCACGGAGTCCGTCGTCATGCAGGAAAGCCTGGTCGACCTCCCCGGTGCCCCCTCGGGGCTGCACGTCTACCTGCGTTTCAACCCGTTGCTAAATGGCCACGGCGGCGGGGGGACGGACAATGCCGGAGGGGAATCGGCCACGATCGTGCAGACCCGGCGCGGGCCGGTCCCATTGTCGTACTCCACTAATTCGTTCACCGAGGCCGTCAACCGCAGCTACGCCACGCCCATTTACGCCGCTCTGGCTGCCGAACAGCCTTTCGCCGATGTCGAGACGGGTTTCGTCGGTGCCTCCAGTGACGGGCTCAACGAACTCGACACCTCAGGTACGCTCGCCGCCGGGCCCCCCGACGCCGACAACGGCAACGTGGTCCAGACGGTGGAGCTCTCGTTGGGGAACAGCGCGGCTTCGCCGCCGGCCACGTCCGCAGCTTCTCCGTCCGGGGGGCTCGGGGCTTATGGTGACAGCTCCAACTTCGCGGCAGGACCGTCCGGCTGTGGTCCGGGCGGCTTGGGGCAAGAGGGGCTGGCAAACGAGGGCGCAGCGAGCATCTCCCCGGCCGCCATCGCCGACTCGGTGACCAGCGCCGCCGGTTTGACCACCCGGCTGCCTGTGGCGGCGGTGCAAAGCCAAACAGTGGCGCTCGGCTTTGGCCAGACCGAAGGGGCAGCGCTCGGCGCCGCGCTGACTGCTTCAGCCACGCCGTTTGCCGCCACGTTCAACGCTTACCAGGGCCAATGGGCCGCCTACGACAGCCACCTGTGCGCTCCCGGCGACGTGGGCAACGGGGGCGGGCCGGCTGGGCCTTCTGCCCACTCGGCCCCGTTGAGCTCCGCCAATATCGACAGGGCGTACTGGCTCTCGGCCAACGTGATCAAGGCCAGCGAGGACAAGACGTTCCTCGGGGCCACCGCCGCCTCCCTGTCCAGCCCATGGGGCCAAGCCGTACCGGCCGGGCAGTTCGGGACCGATGACCTGGCGCCCTACTTCGGCTCTTACCGCGAGGTCTTCCCGCGCGATTCGTACGAGACGTTCACCGGTTTCCTCGCCGATGGCGACCGGAGCACCGCTCAGCAGATGGTCTATTACTTCTTCGACAACATGCAGCTGCCCAACGGCTCTTTCCCCCGCAACGGGCTCCTGAACGGCGAGGCCGCTCCCGATACCGCCGGGTTACAGCTCGACGAGACGGCCGACCCGATCCTGATGGCCTACGAGGCCGGCCTGTCGGGTGACACCAACCTCTACCTGGACCACATCAAGCCGGCGGCCGACTTCCTGGTCGCCAACGGTCCGGCCGATGGCGTGGAGCGCTGGGAAGAACAGTCCGGCTTCTCGCCCTCCACCATGGCCGACGAGGTGGCGGGGCTGGTGGCGGCGGCCAGCATCGCTCAGGTCCAGGGCGACACGGCCTCCGAGCGCCTGTTCCTGGCCACGGCCGACGACTTCCGCCAGCTCATCCTGGCCACGACGGTGACGACCAACGGCCCGCTGTCCACCAGCCCGTACTTCATCCGGGTGGACAAGACGGGCGACCCCGACCAGGACGCGATGTACACGCTGAACAACGGCAATAACACCGAAGTCGACCAACGCACCGTTATTGACCAGGGGTTCCTCGAGCTGACCCGGCTGGGTGAGCTACCGGCAAGCAGCTCGCTGGTGACCAACTCGCTGGCCGTGGCGGCCAACGCCATCGACGTACAGACGGCCTCAGGCACCGGGATCCTGCGTTACAACGGCGACGGGTACGGCGACTGCGAAGCGGGCACGGTGAGCGACCCGGTGAACCACACCACGAGCACGTGCACCACCACCGGCGAGCCGTGGGCGACGACCGACACGGGGACGGGGCACCCATGGCCGGTGCTTTCGGGCGAGAACGGCGAGTACCAAGTGCTCGCCGGCGATACGTCGGCGGCGGACTCGGACCTGCAGTTCATGCTCACTTCGGCCTCCGGCATCGGGCTCGTGCCTGAGCAGGTCTGGGACTTCCCCGACGTCGCCCCATCGCCTTATGGCTCCGACCCGACGACCGCGTCCATAGGCTTCGTGAACGGCCAGGCCGACGGCTCGGCCGCCCCGCTGACCTGGGCACAGGCGCAATTGCTGCGCCTCATCCGGGACATGGGCGCCAACCGGCTCGTGGACCAACCGGGGATAGTGGCGGACCGCTACCTGAAGAGCCCGCCGGCAGTTGCCCCCCTGACGGCCACGGCGTCCACTCTCCAGGTCACCGGGGGCGATGTCCCGGTCAACCTCAGCCGGCCGTCGGTCACCGTTGACGCCAGTTCGGCGGGGATAACGGTCAGCGGCGACACTGTAGGGCTCACGGTGACCGCGACCACAGTGCCCGGCGCTACGGTCGACGTTGCCGTTACGGGGACGGCGCTGGGAGCGTCGGCGCCGACCACGACCATCACCACCGCGACGACCGCCCCGAGCGGGGACGTCTCAGTGCAAGTGGACCTCGAGCCGGGCACAAACTCGGTCGAGGTGGCGACGACGGCGCCGGGAGCCACCAACGAAGCCATTTTCAGCGTCACCAACCTGATCGTCCCGGGCACGGTCGTGCTGAACGTGCCGGGGGCCCCGGGAGGTGGTTACGGCCCGGGCACCTATGGTTACCCCACGGCGACAAACTCGCCAGGGGTCCCGACTTTCCCGCCTGGGGCGTTCGAACTGAACGGCCTTACCGTGATCGACTCGGGCTCCACCGTCACCTTCCAGGTGGGCATCGTCAACCTCGTCCCGACGTTCGGGCCACTGGACGGGGCGCAGCTGGTCGACTTTTATATTCATGCCCCGAGCACGAGTACGACAGAGTTCCAGTCCACGGCGGCGGCCAACCCGTGGAACTACTCGATCTCCTCGTCTGACGCCTGGAACCAATTGATCGAGGTGGACGGGTTTGGCACCGATGACTGGGTGACACCGTCCAGTACCACTGCCGGCCTCGGCCAATCCTCGAGCATCGGGACGCCACAGGTCTCCGTCGCCCAGCTCAGCGCCACGAGTTCAGGCAACACCCCCGGCGTCATCACCATCACCGTCCCGGCCGGCACGTTGGGGGCACCCGCCAGCGGAAGTTCGTGGAGCGGGTGGACGTTCACGGTGGCACTGGCCGGCCAGGACGGTTTCGGCTTCGACGATGCCCGCACGTTCACGTCTACGCCCGGTGCGTACACGTTCGGCGTCTGCACGGCCGCGATCGCCGCCGAGGCCAGCCCCCCGGCCATCTGCAGCTACAACCCGAGCGACGTGCCCTACGTGCTCGACACCATCCCGCCCAGTTCCGTTAACGTGCAGTCCGAGCTCAACCCCACGGTCAACCCGGTCGTGCTGCAGGGGGTGACCGTCCCCTGAGCGCTAATCAACCAGTTGGCCGTGAAGGTAAGAATCGTAGGCAGAGAGGTCGAGCAGCCCGTGCCCTGAATAGTTGAACAGGATCACCCTCTCGGCTCCTTCTTCCTTGGCCGCCAGGGCCTCGTCGATCACGGCTCTTATGGCGTGGCCGGTCTCGGGCGCAGGCACGGTCCCCTGCGTCCGGGCCCAGGTCACGGCGGCCTCGAAGGTCTTCGACTGCGGGTAGGCGAGGGCTTCCATCCTGCCCGAACGCACCAACGCCGAGATGATCGGCGCGTCCCCGTGGTAACGCAGGCCGCCGGCGTGGATCGGGGGCGGGACGAAATCGTGCCCGAGGGTGTACATGGGGAGCAACGGGGCGAAGCCGGCGGTGTCGCCGAAGTCGTACTCGAACCGTCCACCGGTAAGCGTGGGGCAGGAGGTGGGCTCTACCGCCATCAGGCGGACGTCCCGGTCAGGCACGAAGGGGAGGCTGATGCCGCCGAGGTTGGAGCCGCCACCACAGCAGCCGACCACGAGGTCGGGCCGTTCCTCGCCGGCTAAGCGTAACTGCGCCTTCGCCTCCTGGCCAATAACCGTCTGATGGAGCAGCACGTGGTTCAGGACCGACCCGAGCGAGTAGTGAGTGTCCGCCCGGCTGGCCGCCTCGCGTACGGCGTCGCTGATGGCGGTGCCGAGGGACCCCGGGTGCCCGGGGTCGTCGATGGGGCTCGCCACCACGTTGCCGCCCCACGTTTCCATGAGCACGCGCCGGTACGGCTTTTGCTCGTACGACGCCCGCACCATATAAACCTTGCATTCGAGGCCGAACAACGCCGACGCGAACGACAGTGCACTGCCCCACTGGCCGGCGCCCGTCTCGGTGGTGAGGCGGCCGATACCCTCGGACTTGTTGTAGAAGGCCTGCGGTACGGCGGTGTTCGGCTTGTGCGAGCCGGGCGGCGAAACGGACTCGTCCTTGTAGTAAATGCGGGCCGGCGTCCCCAGGGCCGCTTCGAGACGCGTGGCCCGGACGAGCGGGGTAGGCCGCCACAACCGCAGGACGTCCAGGACTTCGCCCGGTATTTCGACATAAGGCTCGCCGGTCACCTCCTGGGCGATCAGCGCCATTGGGAAAAGGGGGGCCAGGTCGTCCGGGCCTACGGGCTCTCTGGTGACCGGGTGGAGTGGCGGCTCGAGCGGCCCCTCCAGGTGCGGGACGACGTTGAACCACGTGGTCGGCATATCCGCTTCAGGCAGGTCCCAGCGCATGATTTGTCCCTCCTCAGCCCGGCGGCCTTCGTCGAGGTGAGCTAGAGCATCGCATACGCCTTCTGGCGCTGCACGCTCGTGACCACCCCGGGATTGCGCGGCAGGGACCGGCATCGCCATATCGTGGGCCGGGAAGATCCTTAGGAGGGTGGCAGATGGACGACGTGGACATAGTGCACCGCATCAACAAGTTGACCGAGGAAGAACACGGCCTGGAAAGGGCGCACGAGGGCCAGGAACTTTCCCAGCAAGAGCAGGAGCGCCTGCGCGAGATCGAAGTCGCCCTCGACCAGTGCTGGGACCTCCTGCGCCAGCGGCGGGCCCGGCGCAACGCCGGTCAGGACCCAGACGATGTCGCCGTCAGGCCGGAGTCCGTCGTCGAGGGGTACCGGCAATGAACCACGGCCGGTTGGCCCCCCGGGAACGCCACTGAGCCGGGGTCGCCGCCCGCCACGTGAAGAAGCTCGCCGATTACGGACGCGACGACCACCCTGCCGACGACCCGGAGCGGGCCCAGGTGGCTTGGGCCGTGGCCGCGCTCGACGATTGCGAGGGCTGCAATGACCTCAGGGTCGAGTTGACTCTCGAGGAGGTCGGGCGACCTGGGGCCGGTCTGGTGGCTCACCTTTCGCCCGGCGCGGCCAGGCAGCTGGCCCGGGCCATAAATACAGCCCTGCGAGAGATCGGCGAGGGCGCGTAGGCCCGCCCGTGATGCGGCTGGAGGAACTGCTGCAGGCGGCGGCGGCCATCGTCGTCATGGCCGCGGTTTCAGCCGCCTCGCCTGCCGGCGCCGCTGAGACCAGG
>JASHVH010000282.1 GCA_030039575.1 Acidimicrobiales bacterium
AAGGCTCGGTACGGTGACGACCTGGGCAGGGTCGAAGCCGCCTGAGGAGAACTGGACCGGCCCGGCGAAGCCGTACAGTTCGCCCCCGGTACCTACGACGTACAAGGTCGCGGCCCCCGTGACGGCCCTGGTGCTGAGGAGCGTCCCGGGCCGGGGCGTCGCCCGGCTGGGGGCAGCAACGCCCGAAGGGGCAGCCACTACCTTTGCCCGGTCAGCCAGCTGGATGGTGAGAAGCGCGGCCCTAGAGGCTGCGAACGCTCGCCCGCCGGCTAGAACGTATACCCCACCGGGGAAGCGCACCAGTGCCCCGTTCGGGTAGGAGGCACCCGCGTCCGGGAAGGACGGCGTGGCCACGACCTGGTTGAGGGTTGCCGAGGAGGCGCCGTAAGTGCCATAGCCCGAGAAGGAAGCGGCCACCAAGTGCGTGCCCGCCGAGCTATAGGTAACGGAGCAGGTGGCCTCGCCGGTCGTGCTACTGACTGCCACGGCGCCGCAACCGGCTGGCGTCGACCCGTTGTCGCTAAAGCTGATCGTCCCGCCCCCCGGCAGGGGGCTGATACTCGCCGTGAACGTGACCTCGACCCCCACCGCGGCCGGGTTGGTGGACGAGCGCAGCGCGGTCGCAGTCGCGAGTGTGGTCACGACGGGTACCGGCGCCATGGGCGGCCCGGTGGTCGTGGTCGTGGTCGTAGCGGTTGCAGTCGTGGTCGTGGTCGTGGTGGCGGGCGCGGCGCTTTGGGGGGTGGCGCTCACCTGGGCCGAGGGGGCCGACGGGCCCCCGCTGTTCAGCGCCTCGACAGTGAAGTAGTACTCCGTGCCGTTGGTGAGCCCGCTCACGGTACAGCTGGTGGTGCTCGTGGTGCACGCAGGGGTGCCCGAGTAGTCCTGGCCCCCGGGGCTCGTCGAGTCGAAGACCTCATAAGAAGTTGCGCCGGCCACTGCGCTCCACGACACGCCGGCCTGGGCATCGCCGGCGCTTACCGAGACGCCGCCCGGCGGTGCCGGGGCGAGCGGCTCGGGGGTGGCGCTCACCTCTGAAGACGGTCCCGATGCGCCCCCGCCGCCGACCGCCTCGACGGTGAAGTAGTACTCCGTGCCGTTGGTGAGCCCGGTCACGGTACAGCTGACGGTGCTCGTGGTGCACGCAGGGGTGCCCGAGTAGTCCTCGCCGCCGGGGGTCGTCGAGTCGAAGACCTCATAAGAGCCCGCCCCCGCGACGGTGTCCCATGACAGGTTCACTTGTGAGTCACCCGGGACGGTTGAGACCCCGGCCGGGGCAGCCGGGGCAGCCTCGATGGCAATACCGCCGGGTTCCGCCACGCCCGTAAGCGCTCCCGCGATGGTCGAGGTGGGGGCCGGGCTACCGGTGGCGAGCTGGCCGGGGGCGAACTCAGATAGTGAGTCGTTGGAGTCGTTGGACACCCACAGGTTCCCGGACGGGTCGAACGCCAGGCCAACGGGGCCGTCGAGGCTGTTGGCGGAAGTGGAGGAAAGGGTAGCGGCTGGAGTGAGTGACCCGCCGGAGGCGAGTTGGCTCGAGGTGTACTCGACCACGGTGTTGCTCCCGTAGTTCGACACCCACAAGTCGCCTGAGGAGTCGAAGGCAAGGCCGTCGGGGCCGTCCAAGCTGCTGCTTGAGGCGGAGAGAGTCACTGCTGGCGTAGGCGAGGCGCTGGAGGTGAGCTGGCTGGGGGTGTACTCGGAGAGCGTGTTGCTCGCGTAGTTCGACACCCACAGGTCGCCTGAGGAGTCGAAGGCGAGGGCCCACGGTTCGTCCAGGCTGCCACTCGAAGGAGATAAGGTCACCGCGGGCGTGGGCGACCCGCTCGCGGCAAGCTGGTGTGGGGAGTACTCGGACAGTGTGTCGGCGCTCGAGCTCGACACCCACAGGTCTCCGGAGGAGTCGAAGGCCAAGCCAAGGGGGTAATCCAGGTTGGTCGCCGTCGAGGTCAGGACCACATCGGCCGCCGGCGACCCTGTGCGGAGCTGGCCCGGGGTGAACTCGACCACGCTGGAGTTGTAATAGTTCAATACCCAGAGGTCGCCAGTACGGTCAAACGCCAAGGCGTACGGGTAGTACAGGCCCGGCGCCGCCGACAGAGTGGCCGTCGGAACGGGAGAGCCACTGGACGAGAGTTGGCTGGCACTGAACTCGACCAGGGTGCTGCTGTTGTAGTTCGGCACCCAGAGGTTGCCCGATGAGTCGAAGTCGACGGCGCCGAACGGCCCGTCCAGGCTGTTGTTGATGGCAGATATAGTGACGGCCGGTGTGGGCGAGCCGCTGGCGGCGAGCTGGCCCGGCGTGTACTCGACCAGTGTGCTGTTGGAGTAGTTCGGCACCCACAGGTCGCCTGCTTTGTCGAAGCCCACGGCGCCCGGTCCGTCCAGGCTGTCGGCCGTGGCCGAAATGGTGACGGCCGGGGTGGGCGAGCCGCTAGTCGCGAGCTGGGCCGGCGTGTACTCGACGACGGTGCTAGCAGAGTAGTTTGCCACCCAGAGGTCGCCGGCAGAGTCGAAGGACATGGTCGCCGGAGCGTCCAAGCTGTTGGCCGTCGCTGAAATAGTGACGGCCGGTGTAGGCGAGCCGCTGGCGCCGAGCTCGGCCGGCGTGTACTCAACAAGGGTGTCGTTCCCCTCGTTCGCCAGCCAGAGGTCCCCCGCAGCGTCAAAGCCCATTCCCCACGGGACATCCACGCTGTTGGCCGTCGCTGAAATAGTGACGGCCGGTGTAGGCGAGCCGCTGGCGGCGAGCTCAGCCGGGGTGTACTCGACCACGGTACTGTTACCGTCGTTCGCCACCCAGAGGTCGCCGGCAGAGTCGAAGGCCAAGGCCGTCGGCTCGTCCAGGACGTTGCCGGCCCCCAATATAGACACGGCTGGGGCAGGTGAGCCGCCGGCGGCGAGCTCAGCCGGGGTGTACTCGACCACGGTGCTGTCAGCGTAATTTGCCACCCAGAGGTCGCCGGCAGAGCCCAAAGCAGATCCCCATGGCGTGGAAGGGGAAGAGCCGGCGAGAGTTACAGCTGGCGCGACGTTACCGTTGGCCGTCGTCGGGTACCCGGTGACGTCGCTCGCGTCGTAATTGGAGACGTAGATGGCCGAGGCAACCGTCGCCGCGGGGGCCGCGTCTGGCGTAACGCCGACTACCAATGCACTTAATGTGCTCGCTATGACGGCGACCACGCCAACGCGAAGGCGCGGTGCCCGCCGGCTCTTCGCGCCGCCCTCGTGAGGCAGCGACCATAAAGGCTTTCCAGGTCTCGTTTTGAAGCTGCGGCACCGCGTCGTCAACTTCAGGGGCAACCTGTCACCTCCTCGACCTTGCCTGGAAAGATACCACCCTCCGCGGCAACTCGACCACATTAGTCTCGGCGGCGGTTCGCCGCAGCACTCTGGTGCCGCTCGGTCAGCGCCGCGGGGTCGCCGTGTCCCGGCATCACGAGCCGGAGCTGACAACGTGAATTCGAACCGGACGTGGTTCGGTCACGAAATGCGGCTTGTAGTCGTTGCCCGGCAACTGCAGTCGTCCGACGAGGCCCTGGAGGCGGGGATGACAGGAGCGTTAGGGACTTAGTCCTCGACAACAGTATCGACTATAAGCACTGAGCAATTGGCATGGTGGGCAACCGAGTTCGGCACGCTGCCGAGGACCCGACGCATACCCCTCATGCCCTTGTTACCGACGACGATAAGGTCGGCACCGACGTGGTCGGCCACCCCGACGATCGCCTCGGCGGCGGGCCCGGACACGGGGTGGTAGCGGGCTTCGACCCCTTCTTTAACAATTCCCTCCCGCAGCCTTTCGAGCAGCCGGTCGGCCTCTTTGGCCACCATGTCCATGTAATCGCCGGGCAGCGGCCCCGAGTAAGTCAATGGCGGGTTATAGGCCGTCATGACGTGAAGGGTCCCACTAGTCACCTTTATGAGCTCGACGGCCGTACTTACGGCACGGGCTGCTGTCACCGAGTCGTCTGCGGCAACGAGGACCGTCTTGAACATGACACCTCCTAATGCCCCTGGTGGCCGAAAGAATTCTAAGTGACGGTGCCGCGGCGAGCACGGTCGGTCGCCGCCTTTTCCGTGTTTGCCCGGTCGTGACCACAGATAAGACCATGTCGCGCCCCCCAAGGCATAGCCACAGCACACCTGGAGCAGAGGTCTTTCGCCGGCAACAGCTTCGGGCGCCTGGGCTACGCTAGGGCGAAAACAGGCCAGATCGATACCTCGCAACCGTGAGCACTCTCACCCTCCGGAGGTAGTGGGCGTGAAGGCACGAATAGGCCCAACTGCTGCTGTGCCCTACCAGGCTCGTGCCGTGACAAGACCGGTAGGGCATACGGCCAACGGTTTGGTGCCGCTTCAGTTGTACGGCCTCAGGCGCCGCACCGTCAACCTCGTGACCCTCGCGTGCGGCTTGTTCGCGCTGTTCACTCTCGTGCCCATCTGGTGGGTTGTTGTCAACTCCACAAAGACGGGGGTCAACATCAACTCGACGTTCGGCTTCTCGTTCGCGCGTCCCTTTGTCCTGTTCAGGAACGTCCATGACGTGTTTACCAACACCGAAAGCGGTTCATTTCTGGACTGGACAAAGAACTCGGCGATATATGCCAGCGCCGGAGCGGCCGGAGCGACCGTCCTCTCGGCCATGGCCGGCTACGGCTTTGCCCAGTTTAATTTCCGAGGCAAGAACGCCCTGTTCTTGTTCGCCATGGGCCCCGTGCTGGTACCCGAGACCGTTTTTGCCATTCCTCTGTTCTTGCTTTATGCAAAGCTGCGTCTCGTCAGTACCATGCCCGGGATGGTGATCCCGTTTATAGTTAGCCCCATTACTCTTTACATGATGAGGGTCTATATAAGGATAATGGTCCCTCGCGAACTAATTGACGCCGCCCGTGTCGATGGTGCCGGGGAGGCGAGGATCTTCGCCCGAATAGCGGTGCCTCTCATTGTGGCGCCACTGGTCACTGTGTTCATGCTCAACTTCGTGAGCGCGTGGAACGAGTTCTTCCTGCCCTTCATTTTGAACAACAACCCGAACCTGAACCCCCTTACCGTCGGTCTGGCGACTTGGATGAGCCCAGTCGCGGGGCCCAGCCAGGACCAAACCGCAATGGTCGTTACGGCTGCAATGCTCAGCATTGTCCCGCCAATAACCATGTTCCTCGTGCTGCAGCGTTATTTGCGAGGCGGGTTGCTCCTGGGAGCGATCACGAAGTAGCGCATTGGCCATTCGGGGCCACCACGTACCCAAACCGAAGCCACACAACAGAAAACAACAAGACGAGGAGGCCACCTGTGAAAGCCGCAGTCGTCACCGATTTTTCCCAGCCACCCCACTACCAGGACTTCCCCGATCCCGTCGCTAGCGGCGAGGACGAGGTGGTCGTGGAGGTCCTGGCCGCCGGGCTGCACCCGAGGGTGCGCTCACAGGCCGGCGGATCCCACTACACGAGCACGGGTGAGCTGCCGCTGGTTCCCGGGGTGGACGCCGTCGTGCGCGATCGGCAGGGGAAGATCCGCTACGCCATCATCGACGTCGACGAGACGACGCTCGGCACAATGGCTGAGCGGACGGTGATCGACGCCGGCCGCAGCGTCGTACTGCCGGCCAAGGTCGACCCCGTCGAGGTGGCCGCCGCGGTCAACCCGGCCATGTCCTCGTGGGTGGCGCTGCGCCGACGGGTCGACTTCAGCCGCGGGCAACGAGTAGCAATCCTCGGAGCCACCGGGAACGCAGGGCGGATGGCGGTCCAGGTGGCAAAGCGCTTAGGCGCGTCCGAAGTGGTCGCCGCCGGCCGCGACGCCGCCAAGCTGGCCGAACTACCCGCGCTCGGCGCGGACGTCACCTGCACCCTCGATCAGCTCGCCCAGGCGGCCGACGTGGACGTGGTGATCGACTACCTATGGGGGGAGCCGACCGGCCGGGCGATGGTCGAGATCCTCACCAATCGAGCCGACCGGGGCAAGCAACTGGCCTGGCTGGAGGTCGGCGCCATCGCCGGCCCACAGGCCTCTATCCCGGCGGCTGCGCTACGCTCCGCCCGCCTGCAGATCGTCGGCAGCGGGATCGGGTCGGTACCCGGCCGAGACTTCGTCGAGGAGCTCCCAAAGATCGTCGAGGCCATCGCAGAGGGCGCGTTCGACGTGCGCGCCAAGGCGGTCCCGCTTTCCGAAGTCGAACGGGTCTGGACCAGCACTGCCGGCACCAGCGACCGGATCGTGCTCGTCCCCTAAGCAGCGGTACCCGATGACAACAAACGCGAGCGGGAGCGAACTGCAGATGAGGGATCACGTCAGCAACGCGCAAGATCACGAGTTGACCGGTCTTGGCCTTCTCTAAGGCGGCTCTTATTGTTCACATAGAACCCATTCCGACATAGTGGTTATGAACCGCCACCGTGAGGCTCATCCAAGTTGCGCTCCGGCCCGGTCCACTGAAGTTGAAGTCGACCTGGCCCGGCAGCGAGCTCATTTCCGCTTGCTGGCTGAGCTGTACCGGCAACGGCGGCCAGTCGCAAAGAGACGGAACTGGCCGACCGTGCGTACTCACGCTGTGGTCGTACCGATCACCGCCGGCCGGAGATGGCAGCAGGACCACCAGGAGCCTCCTGAGGGCGCCAGTTGAAGCACGCAACCACGAGAGCATTATCAGACCAAGCCGTCTCGTGCGGGACCGTTTTCACTGAGGCGGCTTAGCCTTCTTCTGCGAACACCACGCTAACGGCTGGAGCCGCCCACCAAGATCCGGCGGAGCAGGTACAAGTCAAGGACCAGCGGGACGACGAACACCAGGCCCCACCAGCGTCCCGTGGCGCAGAGCACGACGACGACGACGGCGATCCAGACTGCCAGCAGTAGCCGGATCACAAGCGATGACTTCCGGTGCCGCAGATCCCAGTTCACTGTGGTCCTATGCTACGACCCACCGGCCTCCGGCTTCGCCCACGGAAACCGGGGGGTTGAAGTCACAGGCGGCAACGGCGGTTTTCGAGTGGGGGGCACAGGCGTTGTGCGAGCACCTCTGGTGCCCCGGGGTAGTGCCCGATGAGAGGCACGCGAGCACGCGCGAAAATGATCTCATGAGCGACTATCTGGCCGTAAACCTGGCAAATTGGGACAGTCGGGTTCCTCACCACGTCCGCGGCTACGGTCTGGACAGGTTCCGCTCGGACCCCGGCTACCTCTCCCATATCGTGCGTTTCGACCTTCCTCGCCTAGGCAGCATCGAAGGCCTCGACGTCGTCCACCTTCAGTGCCACATCGGCTCGGACACCTTGTCGTTGGCCCGGCTGGGGGCCCGAAGTGTCACGGGACTGGACTTCTCGCGGCCAGCATTGGATGCCGCTGCTCGGTTGGCTGCCG
>JASHVH010000283.1 GCA_030039575.1 Acidimicrobiales bacterium
GCCCGTAGTAAATGGCCGCCGCCAGGAGGGGTGCCCCCGAACGCACCGCCATCGTCACGGGCCCGGCCGGCAGCTTCGCCTTGGCGCCGAAGAAGCTCACCTCGACCCCGGCCGTCGGCCCCACCAGGCGGTCGGACAGCAGGCACACGATGTGGTTGTCCCTCAGCGCCTGGAGGATGGCCGTGCCCGCCCCCGGGCCGACCGCCACGACCTGCATCCCGAGACGCTCGCGGAAGCGGGCCATCCACTCGAAGCGCTCCGGGGGCTCGAGCGGCTCCACCGCCACGGTGACCGGCATGCCGGCGCCGGCCAGGTACATGGCGCCCCACTCCCACCCCCCGAGGTGGGGGGCGGCGATAACTACCCCGTTCCCGGCCGCCAGGGCCGCCTCGACGTGCTCGAAGCCGACCATGTCGATCCCGGCCGCCACCTGGGCGTGCGACAATGTGGGGAGCCGGAAGCTCTCGGCCCAGTAGCGGCCGAAGTTGGCGAACACGTCGGCGACCATCCTCCGCTCCTCTTGCTGGCTGAGCGGCCGGCCCATTACCCGGCTCATATGCGAGGCGACCACGGCCCGCCGGCCGTCGTAGTCGGGCAGCCGCCCGAGCACCCAACCAAGCCCCTGCCCGAGCCGGTAGGCGCTCACTCCGGGCAGCGCCGATGCGATCACCGTCCCGGCGCGGTACATGGCCAGCTGCCCGTTGATCATTTCGAATCCGCCCCGGGGGTGGGCGAGGACGCCGGCTGGCTCAGCCCTGGCCCGGGCCCGTGTGCCGTCGGGTCGGGGTCTTGCCGGTCAGGTCCACTTGGCCCTCGGCCGGCCCCTCCCCCGCCCCGAAGTCGCCGCCTTCCAGGAGGCGCTTGCGCCGCGCCATGCGCCGGTCGTGCCAGCGGCGCCCACCCGCGCCGCTACCCGGGCGACGGCTGCCCGAGAAGAAACCGCTCGTCGACGCGCCCGGTCCTCGGGGCGCCCGGGCCCACCACGACGCCTCCCGCCCGGCCCGTTCCTCTCGCCAGGCCCGCCAGCGCAGCACGACGGCCGTCGGCTCGACGGGCGCCGGGGCGGGGGGCTTGTTGGCCTGCCGCCAGACCTTGATGAACCGCTGCGCCGCCGTTATGACCGACAGGGCGAAGATGAGCCAGAGCAACCACAACATCTGGGCCGAGAACACGAGGGCGAAGCAGAGCACCACGATGCGCTCGCCCCGCTCCATGAGGCCGGTCTGGGCGTCGATCCCGAGGGCGTCCCCCTTTGCCCTTATGTAGGAGACCAGTTGCGAGGCCCCCAGCACGGCCAGGGGCACCAGCGCGGCGTGGCCCCCGAAGCGGTCTTGCACGTACCAGGCGAAGCCGGCCAGGACGATGGTGTCGCTCACCCGGTCGCCGACCGAGTCGAAGAAGGCGCCCCTTTGGCTGACCCGGCCGCTCGCTTTGGCCAGGCTGCCGTCGAAGAGGTCCGGCAGAGCGGACGCGATGAACAGCAGCAAGCCGATGATCAGGTGGCCGGTGGCGATGGCCCAGGCCGCCGGGACGGACAGCACGATGCCCGTCGCCGTCAGTTGGTCTGGTGAGAGCCCCGTCCGCCGCAGTGCCTGGCCCGCTGGGCTCACGACCCGGTTTACCGCAGTCCGGAAGCGTGCGTCGAACAACTACTTGCTCCTGTGCTGGCCCGTTGTTGCTGGTCGCAGCCTACCATCCCACTGGTCCGACCAGGCTGACCGCGCCCCGTCACTGGCCCCCACCCACACTGGACCAGGCCTGCCGACACGAGCCATGCGATTCGGTAGCCTAACGGGACAGGCCTGAGACCGGCCAGCTAGGGGAAAGACCGCCGGGATGACCCGCGGGGGAAAGAAGAGGTGCTCGCATGAAGGCGTACCCACCAGCCCAGGTCCGCAACGTCGCGTTTGTCGGCCATGGTGGTTCCGGTAAGACCACGCTCACGGAAGCAGTGCTGCTGTGCAGCGGGGCGGTCAACAGGGCCGGCCGGGTCGAGGACGGGACGGCCGTCACCGACTTCGAGCCCGAAGAGCACTCCCACCACATGTCGACCTCCCTCTCCCTAGCGGCCCTCGAGTGGCGCGGTTACAAGGTGAACCTCCTTGACACCCCTGGTTATGCCGATTTCCTCCCCGAGGCGCTGGCCGCCCTGTCCGTGGCCGACGTGGCCGTGTTCGTCGTGAGCGCCGTCGACGGCGTCGAAGTCCAGACCGAGGTCATCTGGCGGGCGGCCGCCGCCCTCGGTATCCCCCGCCTGGTGTTCATGAACAAGCTCGACCGGGACCGGGCCGACTTTTCGAACGTCCTCCAGCAATTGCACGACAGTTTCGGCGCCGGGGTGGCCCCGCTCGAGTTGCCCATCGGCGAGGAGCACGATTTTCACGGCATCGCCGACCTGCTTTCGGACACCGCCTTCCTCTACGAGACCGGCAAGTGCGTCGCCACCAAAGGCCCTATCCCCGACAGCATCTCCGAGCGCGAGCACACGGTCCGGGACGCCCTGGTCGAGGGCATCGTGGTGGCCGACGACGAACTGATGACCCGCTACCTCGAGGGCGAGGAGGAAATCTCGGCCGAAGAGCTGTCCAAGACGCTGGCCAGAGGCGTCGTCTCCTCCCAGGTCTTCCCCGTCATTTGCGGCTCGGCCACGAAACTGGTCGGTATCGACCGCCTCCTTGACGCCGTCTGTGACGTCGCCCCCTCGCCGCTCGAGCGGCCCCCGGCGTTGGTGCAGGCGGCCGGCGGGGCCCCGGTCGAGGTGGCCGTTGACCCCACCGGCCAACCGCTGGCGCTGGTGTTCAAGACCGTCGCCGACCCCTATGTGGGGAAAATATCCCTGTTTAAAGTGGTCTCCGGGACGGTGCGCCCGGACGCGGTGCTGTTCAACCCGAGGTCCCGGTCAGAGGAGCGCCTCCACGCTCTTTTCACGTTGCGGGGTAAAGAACAGTTGCCGGAGAGCGAGATCCCGGCCGGCGACATTGGCGCCGTAGCCAAGCTGGCGTCGACCAATACCGGGGACACCCTTACCCCCCGCAACCAGCCGGTCACGTTGGTCCGCCCCTCGTTGCCCTGGTTGGGTGGCCCCGCACCGGCCGGCACCGACGGGTACGTAGACGGCAACGCCAGTTGGTTGGCCGACGCCGCCCTGCCTGTGCTTTCGATTGCCATCCGGCCCAAAAGCAAAGCCGACGAGGACAAGCTCATGACTGCCCTCCACCGTCTGCAGGAAGAGGACCCGACGCTCGTGGTCCGGCGCGACGACGAAACTCACCAGACGGTGTTGTCCGGTACCGGTGAGGCTCACCTCGGGATCGCCATGGAACGTCTCTCGCGGAAGTTCGGGGTGGCCGTGGAGAACGAAGACCTGGTGATCCCTTACCGGGAAACCGTCACTTCGACGGCCGAAGCCGAAGGCAAGTACAAAAAGCAGACCGGCGGGCACGGCCAGTTCGGCGTGGCCTCCCTCCGGATCGAGCCGATGGAGCGGGGCGAAGGCTTCGCCTTTGTCGACAACATCGTCGGTGGCGTTATCCCCCGCCAGTACATCCCGGCCGTGCAAAAGGGGGCCGAAGAAGCCATGGCGGACGGGGGCAATTTCGGTTGGCCGGTGGTGGACGTCCGGGTGACGGCGTTCGACGGCAAGCACCACCCGGTCGACTCCTCGGAATTGTCGTTCAAAATGGCCGGTGCCCTGGCGGTCCGGGAGGCGTTGGCCAAAGCCGGCCCGGTGATCCTCGAGCCGATCTCCCTGCTCGAAGTCACGGTGCCTAATGCCTACCAGGGCGACGTCCTGGGTGACCTCAACAGTCGCCGGGGCCGGGTCCAGGGCACCGAGACGGGCCAGCCGGGCGAGTCGATAATCACCGCCCTCGTACCTACTTCCGAGCTGGTGCGCTACGCCATCGACCTGCGCAGCCTGACGGGGGGACGGGGCCGGTTCAAGGCCCACCACGACCATTACGATGCGATGCCCCAGAACTTCTGGGACAGAGTGCGCCGGGAACGGGCGGGCAGCGAGAAATAGCGTCAGCAGGCCCGCTCGTTGGGGCTGGGTAATTACTCGGGCTGCTCCCCGGGCGTGCTCGAAGGCCAGTGAGCGGGCACCCAGTCCCCGCTCGGGTCGGTGGTCTGGCCCACCTCGATCAGATGACCGTCGGGGTCGCGGATGTAGCAACGGATCTCGTACTGGTGCTGTTTCGGCGGCGTCAGGAACTGAGCACCCCGGGCGCTCCATTCCGCGTACACGGCGTGGATGTCGGCCACCCGGATATTGAGGAAGCTGCTGACCCGGTCAGGGTCGCTTGGCGTCTCCAGCGTGACTGCGGGCTTGTCGTCGGTCGGGCCCCCACCGACGTTGATGATGACCCAGCTGTTGGATAGTTGGACATAGGTCAGCCCCCCGGGGCCGGAGAAGGCCAGCCGGCCGCCGAGCACCTCGGTGTAAAAGCGCCGGGACCGCTCGACATCGTCCGAGACGATGAAGTGGGCCAGGACAATCCGCTCTGTTGGCGGTGTGAGCTCGGCCATGTGGCACCTCCACTGGTTGGGACTCCTACCCCACTTACGACGGGGCCCGCGGGCGACGTCGCGATGATATTGGATTCAGAGCCGGGGACGGCAAGCCCATCGGCAGCCAGTCCCCGGCTCCGACGACGGTGACGGACCTCGCCGATCACCGCCGGAGCTCGCCCGCCAGCCGTCTCAGTAGGGGATCTGCCAGGGTAAACCCTGACTGATTTGGCCCCACCCCCGGGGTAGCGTCGGTGCGTCTCGCCGAGCAAGGAGTTAAGGCATGGCAGAGAATTTCGAGGAGCGAGCCGAAAAGGCGGCGGGAGCCGCCGGGACGTTAGCCGGTGGCGCCAGTGGTGCCGAGCTCATCGGGCCCCTTATCCGGGTCCCCTTCGTCGGCCCAGTTGTCGGTGCGGTCGTCGGGGGCATCGCCGGCAACGAGATCGGCCGCCGGCTCGGCCGGGCCACCGTCAGCGCCGGCAGCGCCTTCTTCAAGACCCTCACCTCGTAGGCGCCCAGCCTGCGACTGGGCGGGGCCGGCGTAGGCCCCGCCAATGGTGCCGCGGCTTGCGCCGGACGGGGACCAACACGCCCGCGCGTCGGGCCCGCCAGTGCCAGGTCCCTTACCTTTGGGCACAGTGCCGGCGCGACCGAGCGTTCGCCAGACGGCGGCCGGAGCCCACCGGAGGCCCGTTTTGACCAATGTCACCAGCTTGAGCGCGGCTTTTAGGCGCTTTTGGCGGCGTCAACTCGACGCAAGCACACACCGCAAGGCCCCGGACGAGAGCGGGCAGATTTAGGGATTTTCCCTAGGGTGCGCGGAGCGCCGATGGTGCACATTAGGAGGTGGGCGCCTTGACGAACCGTTGACAGAAAGGCAGACGACAAATGCCCGGTTTCAGGCACGATGACAATTTGGAGCCCAATCAGGATTGGGGCCACGCCGAGGAACGGTCGAGCGCGGGGAGAACTTCTGAGCCGCGCCAGCCTTGGCGGCAGCTTCGACGGCGTGGAGCCCTTGGCGCGGCAGCCGCGGCCGGAGCAATCACGGCATCGTTACTTGCATGTCTTGCCATCCCTGCGTCGGCGTCGGGTAACCCGAACCCGTGGGCGGGGGCACAAGTTGGCCTCACGTACCCGGTCTATCAGCCCCAGACCGTCCTCGCCCTCCACCGCTCCAGTTTCAGGCTCATCGAATGCGGGCCCGGCCAAGACGAATCCGTCTTCGCCTCGTACGGCACGGCCTACGCTCCCATTTCGAACTTCGGCAAGACGGTAGGGTTCTCGATGGCGGAGGGCTACCCGTACATTTGTGCCAACCCCGGGGTGGCCAAGCAAGTAGGGGTCTGGAAAGTGGCCATCCCATATGGGACGGTCAGCGTGCGGGTGTCGGTTTATTGCGACCCGGCGCAATTCAAGGACTGCATTACCGCTTCAGGGGTTAAGAACGGCTATGTGCTCGAGTGGGCGCAGCCGTACAGGGCAACCGCGTTCTTCAAGAAACAGACTCAGATGTTCATGGACACGTCCCGGCTCACCCTGCCTCAGGCCCTCAACGTCGTTGCCGGCGTAAGGCCGGTCATGTAAGGCCGGCATTAAGCCGTCCTGGGGCACGGCGTTCGGCCGGCCACCAGCCTCACCCCCAGGAAGTTCCGCATTAGCCGGGTGTCCCGTTAGAGTCGCCCACGTATGCCCGGCTTCCCGCGGCGAGGCGGTACCAATCGGCCAGCCGGCGCTGCCGATCGACGACCGGTGAACAGGGGGGCCGTGCTCCTTGGCACTCTGGTTGTCGCATCAGTGTGCACCGTCCCCGGGGGCCAGGCCGCCGCCGGCACGACGGGTTCGGCTGTGGCGTTGGCCGCCGGCCCGGCCCTCCTGGCCGCGGAGGCGCGGATGCCCTCAGCTACCACCACGGCGCATGGCCGCGTGTTCCTCTCCCCGTCCAAGAACATCGGTTGCGAGGTCGACTTCCAATTCGCGCACCTGGGGGCGGCCACCCTCTGCCAGACCCTTGCCCCGCCCCAATCTGTCACGATCACCGCCGCCGGGGCGATCGAGAAGTGCTCGGGGGTGGCGTGCGTGGGCCACCCGGCCGGGAACACCCCGGTCATGCCGTACATGACGTCGACCACGGTCGGGGCGTTCCTCTGCGCGTCGCGCTTCGACGGCGTTGCCTGCAGCGCCGCCGGCCGCGCCTTCCTCATATCCAGGTCGGGGACCGACACCTACCCCGTGTTGCCGCATACGACCATGGCGATCTACACGGGCACGGCCAGTCACCCAAAGCTCTCTGTGGCGAAGGCCTTCGGTTGGGTTGTCGGCCTGGACAAGCCGGGTTATAACGCCGAAGTACTCGTGCGCTGTGGGCGCAGTTCGACAGGTAACCTGCCTCCGGACCAGCTCTGGACGGTAGACCTGGCGGCCGTCGGTTCTTTCGAAATGGAGACGGACCTGGCTAACCCCGCGGCTGGTTCGGTCATTGAGGTCGCCCGTGCCAAATGGGTCAGCTCGGTCCGCGTCAGCGGCTGGGACGGCGACCTCTACTTGGGCGGGAAGGGCTCGTTCGTAAGCAACGGGCCGGGCAGCATTGCGTGCCCGGGGTAAACGGGGCGGGTCGACAATGACGTCTCCCCTCCTAACCCGCCCACACCGGCCT
>JASHVH010000284.1 GCA_030039575.1 Acidimicrobiales bacterium
GGGCGATGGTGGTGGCCGTCGTCGTCGGCGGCCGCGTGGTCGTAGAAGTGGTCGTCGGTACGCCGGCGGACGTGCTCGTAGTCGAGGGTGCCACGGTCGTGGTGGTAGTCGGCGCCACCGTCGTTGTCGCCGCTGCTACTGGCACCTCCGGCTGGGCCGCGGAGATGACAGTGGCCGAAGGCGCGGTGGTGGCGGGCTGGGTGCTCGGGCTGGTCGGGCCCCGCAGGGCGGGGTGCTTTGCTGCCGCGGCGGCCCTCGTACCGGCCCCCGTACTGGCCCCCGCATTGGCGCCGGGCGGGGAACGCCGCGCCACCGTGACCGGGGTGGCCCGCGGGAGCTGGTCGATGCTCTCGAGCAGGGCCTTTTCTTCTTCCGCCTGCACTTCTTCTTGTTGCCTTTCCACCTCGGCTACCGCCAGGGCCAGGTCGCCCTTGACGCCGGCCAGGGTCCCTTTCAACGAAGCCTGCTGCTCGGACGCGGCGGCGCGGTCGGCAGTGAGCTGGCGTGTGGCCGCTCGCACGGATGCTCGTTGCTTCGACAACTCGGAAAACACGGACTTGTCCCGGGCCAGCGCCGCTCTGTAGTCCTTTAATGCCATCTGCTGACGCTGGGCGACGGCCTCGGCGTAGGCTGCGGCCACCACCAGGCCGGCGCCCTGGACGGTCCCCGGGCTGTAAGAAAAAGCGCCGCCCTCGGTGTAGGCCGCCACAGCCTGGTCGACGAGAAGGCCTCGGGCATTGAACACGTCCTTAATGGCCAACGTCGATGCCAAGCGAGTGGCCCGCAACTGGCTGTCCAGTTGCCCCGACCTCACCGCCTCCGCGTCGGCTCGCTCGGCGTACTTCGCCAGCAGGAGCCCTTCGGCCTGGATCTGGGCTGAGATCTGGCCCGCCCTGGCCCGGTCGGCGGCGACGCGCTGGTTGGCGCTGGCCAGACCGGCTGCGGCAGGCGGTGCGGTCGTGGTCGTAGCCGCCTGCGCATCACGGATGGGAAGGGCCGACCAGGCCAGCAGCCCGGCCAGGCCGAGGGCGAACGCCGGCCGGCCGGCCACAGCGGCAACCGAAGTGGCTGGGCCGGACCGTCTCAATCCTCTAAGAGAGCTAGCTCAGCCAACGCCGTCCTGCCCCTCTTCGTCCTCACAAATCACTCTAACAACTCTGGTAACAGGCGTCACTAGACCCAAAGTGGGCCGGTCCGGGCTGGGCTGGCTCGGGCCAGCCCGCCTGCACGACTGCCCCTGCCGGCACTACTAGGTTGCAGGAGATGACCGCTCCTGAACCCACAGCACAACCTGAGGGCAGCCAGGGCGAGGCCTACCGGGTTGAGCACGATTCGATGGGCGAGGTGAGGGTCCCGTTGGCCGCCAAGTGGCAGGCTCAGACCCAGCGTGCGGTAGAGAACTTCCCCGTCTCGGGCCGCCAAATCGACCGCTCTCTGATCCGTGCCCTGGCCCTGCTCAAGAAAGCCGCTGCCCTCGAGAACGCGGAGCTCGGGGTGATCAGCCCACAGGTCGCCGGGGCCATCGCCGGCGCGGCCGCCGAGGTGGCAGAAGGCCGGTGGGATGCCGAGTTCCCGGTCGACGTGTTCCAGACGGGTTCGGGCACTTCCTCCAATATGAACATGAACGAGGTCCTGGCCACTATCGCCTCCGGACGGCTGGGCGAACCCGTCCACCCGAACGACCAGGTAAACGCGTCCCAGTCGTCCAACGACATGTTCCCGTCGGCTATCCATGTGGCGGCGACGAGCGAGATCTCGGCTTCGCTGGTCCCTGCCTTGAGGCACCTGGCCGAGGCCCTGCGCCAGAAATCAGCAGAGTTCTCGACTGTGGTGAAGGCCGGGCGCACACACCTCATGGATGCCACCCCCGTTACCCTCGGCCAGGAGTTCGGCGGGTACGCAACGGCGGTGGAGCACGGGGTCGACCGCCTGGTTGCCTGCCTCCCGAGGGTCGGCGAACTGCCGCTCGGCGGCACGGCGGTCGGGACGGGGCTCAACGCCCCGCCCGGTTTTGCCCAGGGCACCATAAAAAAGCTCGCCGCGGAACTCACCCTTCCGCTGACGGAGGCCCGCGACCATTTCGAAGCGCAAGGGTCGCGCGACGCACTGGTGGAAGCATCTGGCGCGGCGCGGACAGTTGCGGTCTCGCTGTACAAATGCGCCACTGATATCCGGTGGATGGGCAGCGGCCCGCGCGCCGGGTTGGCCGAGTTGCGCATCCCCGATCTGCAACCCGGCAGTTCGATAATGCCCGGGAAGGTCAACCCGGTCATCCCGGAAGCGGTTTCACAGGTGGTGGCCCAGGTAGTCGGCAACGATGCCGCCGTGGCGTTCGCCGGCGCGGCCGGGAATTTCGAACTGAACGTAATGCTGCCCGTTATGGCCCGGAACCTGCTGGAGTCCTTGCGCCTGCTGGCCAACGTCAGCCGGCTCCTGGCCGACCGCTGCGTTGCCGGTCTCGAAGCTGACGCGGAGCGGTGCCGGACCTATGCCCTGTCCTCGCCCGCTATAGCCACGGCGCTTAACCCCTATATCGGTTACGAAAAGGCGGCCGAGGTGGTAAAACGAGCCGTGGCTGAGGGCCGGGACCTGCGCACCGTCGTGCTCGAGATGGGCCTCATGAGCGAAAAAGAAGTCGACACGGCGCTGGACGTCGAGGCCATGACGCGAGGTGGGATCATCAGGTGACTGGCATCACCGGGTGACTGGCATTAGCAGGTGACGGGGCCTGACCCGGCACCATCGGGCGTGGGTTACAACATTTTCGTGTTATTGCACGTCATTTGCGCGGTGGGGGGGTTTGGAGCTCTCGTCTACCGGGGTTGGGTGCTCGACCTCGCCAGACGGAGAGGCGAGGCCGCATCGGCCGGGGTGCTTGCGGTTTACGGGCAAGTCTCCCAGGTCGGAGAAGCACTCATTTACGGCCTGGTTGTCTTTGGGATCGCCGCTATCGCCGTGTCAGGTGACCACGCCCTGTTCCGGAAGCCATGGGTCGTTGCCGCTCTGGCCGTGTTCGTGGCCATGATGGGTGTGCTGCACGGGCTGGTGAGACCGGCGGAACGGCGCTACCGGCAAGCCATGCTCGAACTGGCGCAGGCGCCGGCGATGGCCCCGCCTAACCGGCCCCCGCAAATGGCGGAAATGGACGGGCTTTACCGGCGTATCGGCGCCGGGATGGGAGCCTTCAACGTGTTGCTGCTGGGGGCCCTCTACCTCATGGTCTTCAAGCCGTAGAGGCCGGGCTCTCAGCCTGTTGGCCATTTCCCATCCCCAGGACCTGCGCTTCCGTCATGGGTTCGCCGTCGAAGGACACCTCGACCCGCTGCTCGGGCCGGCGGATGTTTTGCACGGCTTGAGCCGCGAGCGACCTGCGGTCCGCTTCCGTAAGCGGCGGTTGGATTAAACCCCGCGGCCATAAGCGCCGGGCCAGGACGACATTTAGCTCGGCCGCATAGACGGTCAGCTGGGTGATGAGGTAGATCCAGGCGAAAAGACCGAGCACGATGGCAAAAAGCCCATAAACAGAGCTGTCGTTTTTCAGGTAATGCCCGACGACGAAAGCGCCCAGGGCCTGCAGGACGGTCCACCCGACGCCAGCCACCGCCGCACCTGGGGCCAGCTGCCGCATCGGGATTTTGGCGGGTGTGAGCACGTCGAAGGCGAAAAGGTATAGCCCGAAGTTTACGACGGCCGAGGCCGCTGCGCCGCCGACGGCCAGGAGCATCGAGCCCCCAGCGGCAGGGATGGTGGCGGCCAGGAAAGTGCTAACGGCCAGGCCGACCGCCAGGACGAGGAGGAAAGCGACACTGCGGGCCAGCCGCTTCAGGTAGTTCGGGCGTTCCGGGCCGGGGAGGTTCCAGACCTGCGACATGGTGAAAATGCCGTTTTGAGCCAGGCCGAGCGAGCCCCACACGAGGCCCAAGACGGCGATCAGCAGGCTGATGACGCTGTCGCGGTGGAGAGCTTTGATGTTTCTCTCAAGGTCTGTGCCGATAATTGGGAACTGGCCGAAGGTCGAGTTGAGCACCTGCTTCTCGAGCGTTGGGTGTCCGGCGAGCACGATGCCGAGGATCGTCACCAACAACAAGAGGAGGACGAAGACCGACCCGAAGGCGGTATAGGCGAGGTTGGACACGAGGGTACTGGCGTTGTCGTCGCCAAATTTCTTGATAACGCCGTAAAGGAACGCAGTAGCCGTGTGGCTCTGCTGGAACTTGTCGACCCTGCGCAGGGTACGCTCAAAGACGTTCACAGACTGCCTCCTGCCGCCGGACCAGCGTTGCGTGCGCGAGCCGACTATTTCGTCTCACGGACCATTCCTTCCCGCCCCCGCCCGGGAACATGCTTCCAGGGACGCCCACAACCCAACCCGCGCGGGAGCAGCCCGGTCTTGCTGATGGCCTGTCTCGCTTCATACAGGCCTCGACCTGGCCAATCGCCGGGTGACAGGATCGCCAGCCAGCGGCAAGAAGTGCAGCGAGCCTGGCGGACGCCGGTGGAGCCGCTTCAAGAGCGCGATCATTGGTAGCCATGCGCGACGAGCCCGTACACGATCAGCCGGGAGTGAAGACGGGGGACGCCGTGGAGGCGCCCCTCGGGTTTGTGACCTACGCCGCAAACGCCGGCATCAAGGACGAGGACCTGGATCTTTCAATCGTAGCCAGCCAAATGCCCTGCGTGGCTGCCGGAGTGTTCACTCAGTCCCGTTTCGCCGGGCCCAGCGTCGTGCTCTGCCGCCGGCACCTCGAGAACGGTTCACCGCGGGCCATTGTCACCATCTCCAACAACGCCAATGTCGCCACAGGCGCCCAGGGCGAACGGGACGCGGCAGAACTTGCTGCTCTGGCCGCGAAGGTGATCGGTTCCGACGCCGCCGACGTCCTTGTTGCCTCCACCGGCGTCATCGGGCGGCCCTACCCAATGGAACGGATCCGCGGCCACTTTCAAGGTGTGCGGATGCCGCAGACGGCCGACTTCCCATCGGTGGCGAGAGCCATCATGACAACGGACACGGTCCCCAAACTGGCCAGCACTCGGGTTGGTGGGGCCACTGTTACCGCGGTGGCGAAGGGGGCCGGCATGATCGAGCCCAACATGGCCACGCTCCTCGGCTACGTGGTCACGGACGCGGCCATCCCGCGCGACGAAATGGAGGGCGTCTTCAAACGAGTTGTCGACGTCACGTTCAACTCCCTGTCCATCGACACCGACACGTCCACTTCAGACACCGTGCTGCTGCTGGCCAACGGTGCCGCCGGGCCAGTCGGGAAAGGCGAGTTCGCAGCCGCCCTCGGCCGTGTGTGCGGTTCTCTTGTGCTGCAGTTGGCAGCAGACGGCGAGGGGGCCAGCAAAGTGATCAAAGTCACAGTGGGCTCGGCGCGCGACTACGCCCAGGCCAAAAGGGTGGCCAAGGCGGTCGTCAATTCGCCCCTGGTGAAGAGCGCGGTGCACGGTGCCGACCCGAACTGGGGAAGGGTAATAATGGCCATCGGAAAATGTTCAGACGACACCGACATCCTTCCCGAGGCCGTGCGCGTGAGCTTTGGCGACCTGGAGGTCTACCCCGGCCCTCTGGCGCGGGAGGGTCTGGGGCAACTGTCCGAAGTCATGAGCTCTGATATGGTGCACATCGTTATAGCCCTCGGGGTCGGCGAGGCCACGGCGACAGTCTGGGGCTGCGACCTTTCCGCCGAGTACGTGCGCATCAACGCTGATTACACCACTTGAGACGATGAGCGTGCACCCCTTGGAGCAGTTGCGCTACATAGCCAGACAGTGGGAAAACGGGGACGACTTCCCCGCCCAGGAGATAGCGGGCGTCCTCGCCGAGCTGGCAGACGAAAACCCGGCCAGCCTGCTACAGGCCTGCCGCCGGCTGATCGAGTACTACCCATCCACGGGGGCGGCCTGGTGGCTGTCCGCTCGAGCGCTGAGCGCGGCCGGCGATGTGGACGGGATCTGGGAGGCAGCCGAGGAGCTTTCGTCCGATCCCACCGCCGAGTTGTGCGCGCAGGCGCTCCCGGCCGATGCGAGGGTGGCGTTCCCCGCTCCGGCGCCGAACGTGACGCGGGCGCTGCGCCAACGCAAGGACGTCGAGGTCGCGCACCAGACCTCCCGGCGGACCGACCTGCTCCTCCTACGCGCCCGGGCCGCCGGCCCGGCTGGATTGCTCTTCGCTCGCAGCTCCAGCGGCCCGCTTGCGGCCGCCGCCCAATCAGACGTCCCCGTCTGGGCGGTGGTCGAGCGGGGGACGCTCCTCCCCGAGCCGCTCTGGCAACAGCTGCTCGACCGGGTGCTCAAAGGCGGGGTGGCGGTCGAAGTGGCCAATGCGGACGACCTGGCTGCGGTCGTGAGCGAACACGGCCGCGAGGAGCCCGAGGAGGGCCTGTCCAAGCCCACCTGCGCGCCCGTAGCCGAGCTGCTCGGCTGGAAAGGGTGAACTTGGGAGCGCCCTGTAACCGAGGCGTAACCTAAAGTTCTGCCTCGGCCCGGTTTGCCTTCACGCCGGCTTCAAGGGCGGCTCGTAGACCGCTAGGAGCCCTCTTTTGGCTTACGGGCCATAACGGTGACCAGCGGGGGCAGGACCACGGGGTCGACCCCGGGGTCGACCCCGGTGAGATCCTCCAGGTAGCCCGCCACGGGCCCCGGGCCTGCCCCGGCTTGCGACTCGGCCCAGGCGTCGACCAGTTCGAGGCCGGCGTCCCTCACGAGCCCGGGCAGCAATGCTCCGATATCTGCGTGCCGGGCGGAAGGCATGGACATGACGGCGCCTCCGACGCGTCCGGCCGACGTCACCGGCTCTTGAGCGAGCACCCAGCCGCCCCGCCGCGTTATCGACGCCATCCGCCTGAGCACGGCCAGCGGGTCGACCACGTGCATCAGTAGGAACCGGCAATAGGCGAGGTCGACCTTCTCCGGCAGGACCAGCTCCTCGGCGGCCTGGGTAATGGCTATCACCTGGGCCTCGCCCGCCTCTGCGGCCGCTTGCGCCACATCGTCCCTGCGGCTCGGGTCGATGTCGACGGCGTAGACCCGGCCCCCGTCACCAACCACTCCGGCCAGGGCGACGGTCACATCACCGCCCCCCGCCCCGATGTCAGCACAAAGCCACCCGGGGCCGAGGCCCAGGCGTTCGAGGGCCGTCTGAAGGGGGCGGCGGTACACGTCGTTGCGCAGGTCCAGTTCCGGCATTGGTGGGCAAAACCCTAGTCCGAAGGCGCCTAAGGAACGGGCGGATTACGAAGCCCAGTTCCCCACTTTCCGCGCTGTGATCCCCGCTTAGAGTGCGGCTGTCATCGCCGGAGCCGAACTGGTTTTTAGACTCCTCCGCAGGCTGACGCAAAAGAGGCAAAAGAGAGGACGGCTCATGGAACTGGCGGCTCTCGGGTCGGCGAGCGTACTTCGTGACGCCGACGTCGTCACTTCACGCGAAAAGGCGCGCCAGGCTCGCCTGCGACGCCTCCTTGTCGTCTTGACGGTTATAGGCGTGCCGGTCATCGGGCGCACCGCGGCCGGTGTCGTCCGCTACCTGCAGGGCAATTATGTGGCAGCCGCGGCGGACTTTCGCTGGCCTCACCCGGGCATCCCCTCGTCGTTCTTCCCTTACCTGCCGGGCCTTCTGCTAATCGTGCTCCTTGGCACGGTCATGGCCGGGCCTCTACTGATGGCGGGCCGCTCTCCGCACGTGCTGTACCGCCCCGAGGAGGTCGGCATAACCCTGGCGGACGTGGTCGGTGCCGGCGCCGTGGTCGAGGAAGTCGTGAAGACTCTCAACCTTTTCCTGGCTCACCGCACTTTCGAGGAACGCATGGGCGGTACGCCGCGCCGGGCGGTGCTCTTCGAGGGCCCGCCGGGGACGGGGAAAACTTATATAGCCAAAGCCATGGCGGCCGAGGCCGGGGTGCCGTTCCTGTTCGTGTCGTCGTCCGCTTTCCAGTCCATGTACTACGGGCAGACCAACCGCAAGATCCGGTCTTATTTCCGCGCCCTGCGCAACTATGCCAGGCGCGAGGGCGGGGCGATCGGGTTTATCGAGGAAATCGACGCCGTCGGTGCGGCCAGAGGGGGCCTCGGTGCCGGGCCGGGCCGGGAGGGCATCGCCGGCGTGGTGAACGAATTACTTATACAATTGCAGTCTTTCGACGTCCCTCCGTTCGGGACGCGGGTCGTGAACGCGGCGGTAGACGTCGCCAACCGCTGGTTGCCTCCAACGCACGTCTTGCGCAAAAAAGTGCTGAAACCGTCGAACTTCCTGGTGATCGGCGCCACTAACCGCGCCGCCGACCTCGACCCGGCGCTGTTGCGCCCGGGCCGGTTCGACAAAAGCATCAGGGTGGACGTCCCCAGTCGCGCCGGCCGGCGTGAAATCCTCGATTATTACCTGGCCCGCAAGGCCCACGACGCCGAGCTCGACGACGCCGCCAAGCGCGAAGCACTGGCCGGTTCAACCTTCGGCTATTCGCCCGTAATGCTCGAACACCTTTTGGACGAGGCCCTGGTCTGGGCGCTCCGCGATGGTCGGGCCACCATGAACTGGACCGATGTGCAGCGGGCCCGGATGACCGAAGAACTTGGCCTGGCGCAACCGGTCACGTACACCGAAACGGAGCGGCGGGCCATCGCCACCCACGAGGCGGGCCACGCCACGGTCGCTCATTTCGCCGCGCCGGACCGGCACCTCGACGTTTTGTCGATAATAAAACGGAGCGAGGCTCTCGGTTTGCTGGCCCACTCTGAACCAGATGAGCGGTTCACCCGTACTCGCAGCGAATGCGAGGCTCTACTGCGGATCGCTATGGGCGGGATGGTGGCGGAGGAGTTCTTCCTCGGCGAAGCCGGCACCGGTCCTGCGGGCGACCTGTCCGGGGCTACCCGGCTCGCAGCTCAGATGGTGGGCTCGTACGGCATGGCCGGCAGCCTGATCTCACTGGACGGTTCTGGCGGGCCGGCCGACATCGTGAGCAAGGTCCTTTCCGACGACGCTTGCCGCCAGTCGGTGGAGCGGTTGCTCGAGTCGGCGCGGTCTAGTGCCCTGGAGGTGATTGGTGCCCACCCGCACGTCGTGACGGCTCTCCGGGACGCTCTTTTGGAGCGCGACGAGCTTATTGGCGATGAAATAACGGCAGTGATCACGGGTTCGCTCCCGGCGCCCGGCCCGGGGCCCGGGCCGAAGTTAGCCCGGGCCCTAACCGAACGGCCCTAACTGAACGGGACCGTCAGGCCTCGACGCCGAGCACGGCCAGGATGAACGCGTGCACGCGCGCCTCGTCGCGCCAGGCATCGTAGCGACCCGAGGGGCCGCGATGACCGGCGCCCATTTCGGTCCGCAGCAGTAGCGGGTTTTCGTCAGTCTTGGAACTACGCAGTTTGGCCACCCATTTAGCGGGCTCCCAGTAGCCTACCCGGGGGTCGTTGAGGCCGGCGGTGACGTACATCGACGGGTAATTCGCAGAATGGACGTTGTCGTACGGGGAATACGACTTCATGTAGGCGTACGCTTCGGGGTCGTCCCGGGGGTTGCCCCATTCTTCCCATTCGGTGATCGTCAGGGGGAGGCTCTCGTCCGACATCGTGGTCACGACGTCTACAAATGGGACTTCTGCCACCACGGTACTGAACAGTTCCGGGCGCATATTGGCGACCGCGCCCATCAACAACCCGCCCGCGCTGCCGCCCCTTATAACCAGGCGGTCAGGGCTCGTCCAGCCGTCGGCCACGAGCCGTTCGGCGCAGGCGATGAAGTCGGTGAACGTGTTCTTCTTGTGCATCAGGCGCCCCTGCTCGTACCAGGGGCGGCCCAGCTCGCCGCCGCCGCGCACATGGGCGATGGCAAAGACGAAGCCGCGCTCGAGCAAGTTGAGCCGGGTATGGGAAAAGGACGGGTCGATAGAGAACTCGTAGCTCCCATAGCCATAGAGCAGGCACGGTGCCGAACCGTCGAGCAACTGGTCGCGCCGGCACACCAGGGAGATTGGGGCCCGGGTGCCGTCGGGGGCTTCGGCCCACAGGCGTTCACTGCGGTAGTCACCGGGCTCGTACCCACCGCCGATCGTCGCCTGTTTGACCGTCGACCGCCGGCGAGCCTCCATGTCGTAGTCAATGCTCGAAGGCGGCATGGTCAGCGAGCTGTAGCCGAAGCGGGCCACGTCCGTGTCCCACTCGTGGCTGGCCTCGCTGCTCAGTTTGTAGGCCGGTTCGGGCTGGGCCACCACGTGCTCGGCGCCGTCGGCCAGGCGCAGCACCCGCAAGTGCTCGAGGCCGTCGGCGCGTTCGAGGATGAGGGCATGCCGGGCGAAGGCGTCGACAGATTCGATCTTTACCGCCGGGCGGTAAGGGAGCAGAGGGCGCAGGGCGGCCGGGTCGCCCTGGCCTACTGAGAGCTCGAAAAGGGCGAAGTTCTCGAGCTCCTCACCGGCCGGGCCTCGGTTAGTGCGCACGAGCCAGATGTCGCCGTTCACGGGGTGGACGGCGTGGTCTACGTCGTACTCGACAGCCTCGCGCCGAGGCAGGACAACGGAAAGCTGGCCGCGGTCGGTGTCCGCTTGTAAATAACGGACCTCGCTCGACATTTTCGATTCGCTCGTTACCAGGACGAAACGCCTGCTCCTGGTGAGGTCGACCGATACGAAAAAACGTTCGTCGTCTTCCTGGAACACCAATTGGTCCTGAGCGGCCGGCGTCCCGAGGACGTGGCGCCAGACCTGCCAGGGGCGCATCGCCTTGTCGGGCCGAACGTAATAAAAGGTCCTACAGGTCCTCGACCAGGCCGAACTGTAATAGACGTCCTCGACCACGTCGGCCAGGTCGTCGCCAGAGCCGAGGTCCCGGAAGCGCAGCCGGTAACGCTCGGAGCCGTCCCGGTCGACTGCGTAAGCCAGGACCTCCTGGTCGGGCCGGATGTCGAACACCCCCAGGGCGAAATAGTCGCCGGCGCCGGCCAGTTCGTTCTCGTCGAGGACGACTTCGCCCCCGTGTGGGCGCACGCCTTCCAGCGGTTGGCCCTCGCCGGCCGGCGGAGGGGTGCCGTCCCCGGCCACCCCTGCCCCGGGCAGGGCGGCCCTGGCCGCGGCCAGCACCTCGGTCACGGAGAGCGTTTGGCCGGGGTCAGCCCGCCGGCAGTGCACTGGGTACTGCTGCCCGCTATGGACCGG
>JASHVH010000285.1 GCA_030039575.1 Acidimicrobiales bacterium
ACAGGTCGGCCCAGCAGGGAGCTCCGACGGGGGCAGTGTCGCGGTGAGGCATGGTTGCTCCTTTGTTCTGTTGACCGTTTTACTGCTTGGACGCCCGGCGGGCCCGAGACTCATCGGTGCGCTCTCCCGGACCTCGCTGGCTATGATCCTGCTGTGGCGTTTCGCGGGTGGCCGGCCGAGGCCATCGAGTTCTTCGAGGGGCTCGAGGCAGACAATTCGAAGTCCTATTGGCAAGCGCACAACAAGGTTTACGAACAAAAAGTCAAGCGCCCGATGGACGAATTACTGGCCGAACTGGAAGGGGAGTTTGGCCCGGGGCGATTGTTCCGACCTTACCGGGACGTGCGGTTCAGTAAAGACAAATCTCCGTACAAAACGAATATCGCCGCCGCCGTGGGCCCCTCTGGTTATGTGACTTTGTCGGCCGATGGGCTGGGGGTCGGGTCGGGGATGTACATGATGGCGCCCGACCAGCTGGAGCGGTTCCGCAATGCTGTGGCCGTCGACCGCAGCGGCAGGGCCCTGACGTCAGTCGTTTCGGCGATCAGGGAGAAAGGTTACGCCTGCGCGGTGAACGACTCGCTGAAAACGGCGCCAAAGGGCTACCCCAAGGACCACCCTCGGATCGACCTGCTGAGAGGCAAGGGCATCACGGTGTGGCAATTGTGGGAGCCTGAAGCCTGGTTAGGCACCAGTAAGGCCAAAGAGCGCGTTGTCAGTGTGCTGCGGACGGCTGCCCCCCTCAATGAGTGGCTGACCGAGCACGTCGGCGACAGCCGCGCCGCGGCCCACGCCCGCGCCTGACCCCGTCCCCGGTCGTAGCTTGTTGTGGTGATGGCACCTATACGACCCGGGCCGAGCGGCCAGCCGCCTGTCGTAGGGCCAACGTGGTTGGCCGGCCATTACGACGAGGTACTGGTGGCCGACGTGCGCTGGTACCTCGACGGCCGGTCCGGTTATGACGCTTACCTGGAGCGCCACCTGCCAGGGGCCGTTTTTGTGGACCTCGACCGGTGCCTGTCCGCCCCGGCGGCCCTCGAGCAAGGGCGCCATCCTTTGCCCACCCCGGCGGCTTTTGCCGCCGCCATGACCTGGCTTGGCATCGGCGACCGGACCAGGGTAGTCGGCTACGACGACGACGGTGGCCGGACCGCCGCCCGTCTGGTGTGGCTGTTGCGGGTGACGGGCCACGCCGCCTCGCTGCTCGACGGTGGCATCGACGCCTGGCCGGGGCCGTTCGAAAGCGGCCCGGTCCAAAGTGGCCCAACCGAGAGTGGCCCAACCGAGAGCGGCCCAACCGAGAGTGGCCGAACCGAGAGTGGCCGAACCGAGAGTGGCTTGTCTGCCCCTGGCACCGAGGTCTTCCAGCTGGACCGCTGGCCGGCCCATCGTTTCGCCTCTGCGGACGAGGCGGGGTCGGCCCCGGTCGTCCTCGACGCCCGGGCACCCGAACGTTACCGGGGTGAGGTCGAGCCCATCGATGCCCGGGCGGGCCATATACCCGGGGCGCGCAACGCCCCGACCGCCGGCAACCTGGACCATCACGGTCGCTTCAAGCCGCCGGACGTGCTCCGCGCCACCTACGAAGACCTGGGTGCCCGGCCCGGCATTTCTCCCGTGGTGTACTGCGGGTCCGGCGTCGCCGCCTGCCACGACCTGCTGGCGCTCGAGCTGGCCGGCTTCGAAGCCGGGCGCCTGTACGCCGGCTCGTGGTCGCAATGGAGCGCGGACCCCAGCCGGCCCGTCGAAACCGGTGGGTGACCGGCGGCCGACGGTTTTCCGGAATTTCACGGACAAATTCCCGGCTTCGGCATTTACGCCAGTTACTGGTAGCTTTGCCGGTACCCAGGCGAAAGGAGCGAGGTGTCCTTAGGCTGGCATGCCCACGACATCCCGGCCCGGCTGGCTACTGGTGCTTACATCCTGCACGCCGGCCTGGGCAAGTGGCACGGCTCTGAAGAGCAGGCCAAAGGGCTGCACGGTATGGCCGCCGGCGCTTACCCGTTCCTCTCGGACGTACCGCCGGAAAAGTTCATGCGGATGTTGGCGGCCGGCGAGATCCTGACGGGCGCCCTGCTGCTGGTCCCCGTGCCCAGCCGGCTGGCCGGGTTGGCATTGACGATATTCAGTGGTGCGCTCCTCACGATGTACCTCCGCACCCCGTCCCTCCACCAACCCGGCAGCTTCTGGCCTACGCAGGCGGGGACGGCGGTCAGCAAGGACATCTGGATGCTCGGCATCGGTTTCGGGTTCCTGGTCGGGCACCGGGCGCCGGCGAAGCAGGCGTAGGGCGATGACCGGGTGGCCGGCCCGGCCGGTCATCTATGAGGTAAACACGGCCGTCTGGCTCGACGAGCGGTCACGGGCGGCCGGCCGGAGGTTGACGCTCGGCGACGTCCCCCCCGCCGATTGGAGCTCCGTCACGCCCGCCGGGACCGACGCCGTATGGCTCATGGGCGTCTGGGAACGCAGCCCAGCCGGTCTGGCGGTGGCCAATGCCAACCGGGACCTGCAGGCCTCGTTCCGCCAGGCTCTGCCTGACGTGGGCCCGGCCGACATCATTGGCTCGCCCTATTGTGTGCGACGCTATACCGTCGACCCGTCCTTCG
>JASHVH010000286.1 GCA_030039575.1 Acidimicrobiales bacterium
AAGTACCAGGGCGAGGTCGTCGCGGCCAATATTCTCGGCGAACCCCGCGAGGCCGACTACGAGGCTATTCCCGACGTCGTGTACACGGACCCCCAAGCGGCCTCAGTGGGCGCCACCGAGGGCGCCTTTACCGCCACCACCCCCCTCTCCGAGGTGGCCAAAACCGCTACTTACACCCACGCTTACGCACATTCGCACGGCTTCTTGACCCTCCTGAGCGACGGTGACCGGCTGACCGGGGCGCACGCCCTGGGCCCCGAGGCAGGTGAGTGGCTGCAGCAGGCAACGTTGGCCATCCGTGCCCACCTGCCCCTGCAGGTGCTGCGCGACACCATCCAGCCCTTCCCCACGTTCTCCGAGATTTACGTGGCCACGCTCAAAGCACTTCGCCGGCAGGTCACAGCGGTTCGCCAACCGGCGTCGGCGGGATAGCCACGGAGGCCCTCCGAGCCGGGCCGGACGACCCCGGAGACCGTTGAGGCTGGCTCAGCATTCGAGCCTCTGCTGACCTCGGGAGAGGTCATGGGCAATCAAGACCGCCAGGTCGCCATCATGACGAGAGGTTCCCAAGGCATCGGCGCCGGGCCTCACGACTGGTCGAAAGGTGCTTCGACGTCGTCATAGGTGCGGACGGCAGCCAGAAGACCGTCCGGGCCGCGCTCATAAACGCCGATCCCCGCCTGAGAGGCGAGGTCGTGGCTGCCCCAACGGACGCAGTTGTACTCCAGGGCGCAGCGCACCCCGTCGTCGGTCACGGTGCAGTGCTGGAGGCGGACGCCGCCGCCTGCGCTGAAGCATTTGGTAAAGAACGACCGGAGCTCAGCTGTGCCGCAGTGGGCGTAATGGGGCCCGATGGGTTCGTGATAGTACCCGTCTGGTGCAAAGGTGGCCACGATCGCTTCGGTGTCGCCCACGTTTAGCGCGGCCTGGTAGCGGCCGACCACGTCACCCGGGTGGGAGTCCCCGGGCTCGAGTATGGGAGGCCTGAGATGGCGCTGCCCGTCGACCGGCCATTGGCTGCAATAGGTCCGGAAGACCACCGACTCGTCGTCCGGGGATTCAGCGACGACCGCCACCGGCCAGGCCAATATCGCCCCGTTGGCGGCCAAGTGGGCCAGCAACTCCACGACGGCCCGGCCGCCGACAACGGTAGAGGCCACGGTCTCAATGCGGGCGCGGTGCTCGGCCAGCCAGGATTGATTGTGGCGGACGAACCGCCGCAGCTGCCTGTGGCCACGGACCTCGCCCGCGCGGGGGTCATAGATCACCACCTCGCCCGGCCAAACCGCCTCCAGAGCGCGAGTGTCTCCGTGGTTAAGTGCGTCGAAGTACGCCACCACCGGGTCAGCCAGACCGGCGGCACGCGTCTGCCTGCGGGCCAGTTCGACGGCATTGGCGAAGTCAGGGAACCACGGCATGTCAACCTCCATGGTGGCTCAGCACCCGGAGCCGCCACCCGCCGGCGCCCCGCTCGGACATGGTTGCCCTTGCCCGAGCTGGGTGGCTAGTTCTAGGCCATTGTTAGACCGTGGCGTGCCGGACCAAACCGGCATTTGGACAAGGTCCTGGCAGGTCTGAGCTTAGATGTCGTAGTACAGGTAGAACTCCCACGGGTGGGGGCGCAACCGCACCGGGTCGATCTCGTGCTCGCGCTTATAGGAGATCCACGTCTCGATGAGGTCGTCCGTGAAGACGCCGCCCGCTTGCAAGAACTCGTGGTCAGCCTCCAATGCGGCCAGCGACTGGTCGAGCGAGCCCGGGACTTGCGGGACCATGGCCAGCTCTTCAGGAGGCAAGTCGTAGAGGTCCTTGTCCACCGGGTCGGGCGGCTCGGTCTTGTTGAGGACGCCGTCGAGGCCGGCCATCAATATGGCTGAGAACGCAAGGTACGGGTTACAAGAAGGGTCGGGGCAGCGGAACTCTACCCGCTTGGCCTTGGGGCTCTTTGAATAAAGGGGGATCCGGCAGGCGGCGGACCGGTTGCGCTGAGAATAAACCAGGTTTACGGGCGCTTCGTACCCGGGCACCAGACGTTTATAGCTATTAGTAGTCGGGGCGGCGAACGCCAGGATGGCGGGGGCATGCTTGAGCAAACCACCGATATACCAACGCCCCAGGTCAGAAAGGCCGGCATAGCCGAGCTCGGAGGCGAAGAGCGGCTCGCCGCCGCTCCACAGGGAGCTATGGACGTGCATCCCGGACCCGTTGTCGCCGAAGAGCGGCTTGGGCATGAACGTAGCCGTGTAATTGGCATTTTGGGCCACGCTCTTCACGACGTACTTGTAGAGCATCAGTTTGTCGGCCATGGCGAGCAGCGTGTCGAAGCGCATATCGATCTCCGCCTGTCCGGCAGTGCCGACTTCGTGGTGCTGGACTTCGACCTCGACACCCATGTTCTCCAGCGTGAGGATCATTTCCGAACGCAGGTCCTGGAGGTGGTCCATCGGCGGGACGGGGAAGTACCCTTCCTTGTGCCTGGGCTTGAAGCCGAGGTTAGGCCGCTCGTTTTTGCCTGTGTTCCAGATCCCCTCGACTGAGTCGATGAAGTAATAGCCCTCGTGGGCGTTCTGGTCGAAGCGAATGTCGTTGAAGATGAAGAACTCGGCCTCGGGGCCGAAATAGGCCGTATCTGCCACACCAGTGGAGACCAGGTAGTCCTCAGCCTTCTTTGCGACGTAGCGTGGGTCGCGCGTGTACGACTCGCCGGTGACGGGGTCGCGCACGAAGCAGTTGATGTTCAAGGTCTTGTGCTGGCGGAACGGGTCGATCACGGCTGTGTCCGGGTCGGGCGTGAGGAGCATGTCCGACTCCTGGATCTCCTGGAAGCCACGGATCGACGAGCCGTCGAACCCGAGACCGTCCTCGAAGGCCCCTTCGGTCAGCTCGTGGGCCGGTACTGAGAAGTGCTGCATGAGCCCAGGCAAGTCGCAGAAGCGGACGTCGACGATGTCGACGCCCTCCTGCTGGACCATCGCCAGGACCTCCTCGGGCGTACGCCTCGTGAAGGCCAAGGTAGGTTCCCCTTTCTAGTGTTGTTCCAGGCGGCAACGCCCGGTCAGGCAAAACCGCGGCAGCTCACCGTGGCATGGCCATGTGGCCGGTACGTTGCTCCTTTGTGAACTCTGTGTGAACGTCACGGAATGCCGGCTGGTCAGGACCGGCAGGCACCCCGCTCGGGACCTATCGTGGCATACCTAAGGCAAACGTGCTAGCCGAAGGGGCCGGGCCCGCTCGAGACGGGGCGCCCGTCCGAGGAGACGCCATGGACTCGCAAAAGGACTACGTGCTGCGGACCGTCGAGGAACGGGGTATCCGCTTCGTGCAGCTCTGGTTCACTGACGTCCTCGGCATCCCCAAAGCGTTCAGCATCACCCCGGCCGAGCTGGAGAACGCCCTCGACGAGGGAATGACCTTCGATGGCTCGGCCATCGACGGCTTCTCCAGGGTGCAGGAGAGCGACGTCCTGGCCGTGCCCGACCCAAAGACTTTCCAGCTGCTGCCCTACCTGTCGGGCGAAGCACCGGTGGCGCGCGTCGTCTGCGACATCTACAACCTCGATGGGACAGCCTTTGAAGGCGACCCCCGCCATGTCCTGCGGCGAGCGCTGGACCTGGCCCGCGACCAGGGCTTCTCTTTCTACACCGCCCCGGAGCTCGAATATTTCTACTTCGCCCAACCGGAACCGGCCGGCGGCCTGCCCCCCGTGGCACTCGACAAAGGCTCCTATTTCGAGCTGATGGGGAACAACGAGGCGACGGCGCTGCGGCGCGAAACGGTAATGATGCTCGAGGAGATGGGGATACCGGTCGAGTACAGCCAGCACGAAGACGCGCCGAGCCAGCACGAAATAGACCTGCGTTATACCGACGCAATGACGATGGCGGACACGGTGATGCTGGTTCGCGTCGTCGTAAAAGAAATGGCGGCCCGCAAAGGGATCCTGGCCTCCTTCATGCCCAAACCGCTCGGCGGCGTACAGGGTTCGGGCATGCATACCCACGTATCGCTTTTCGACGGGGACACCAACGCTTTTTACGACGATTCCGACGAGTACCACCTTTCGAGCGTGGCCAGGCAGTTCATTGCCGGCGTGCTCGCCCACGCCAGCGAAATAACCGCCATCACCAACCAGTGGGTCAACTCCTACAAACGGCTCATCATTTCCCAAGAAGACCAGCCTCTAATTGAGGCCCCCGTTTACATCTCGTGGGCGCAGAACAACCGCTCCACTCTCGTCCGGGTGCCGCCCACGAAGAAGGGCAAGAGGGACTCGACGCGCATCGAGTACCGTTCCCCCGACCCGGGGGCCAACCCTTACCTGGCTTGGGCCGTCATCCTCGCCGCCGGGCTGGCCGGGATCCGCGGCCACTACGAGCTGCCGCGGGAGGCCTCGGCCAACATTTACCAGATGTCCGCCCAGGAGCGGCTGGCGGTGGGGATCAAGCCGCTGCCCGCCTCCCTGGCCGAGGCGCTTGACGCCATGGAAACCTCCGAACTGGTGGCGGAGACCCTCGGGGAGCACGTCTTCGAATGGTTCCTACGCAACAAGCGGGCGGAGTGGGCCGCCTACAAAGCAGAGGTCACGCCTTTCGAACTGCGCCGGTACCTCACCTCTCTCTGATGGCTCACCTCTCTCCGATGTCTGGGCCTTTGGTACCTCGGCCGCTGGCGTTGCCGCCTGTACCGTCCTCAGTGCCCGTAGAGTTGGCCGCGAGCAAAGGCAGGTAGACGTGGAGCCACTCATGGTCTTCCCCGACCCGGGGCCGGCGGCACTGACGCAGGCGCTGGCGTTGGCCAGTTATACCTGGAAAGCCGTCGGCTCACTGGAAGACGCCGCAGACGCCGAACCCGATGACGGCTGGTCGGGTGGTGTCATTTGCGCTGATGAGCACCCCGACGCCGCCTTCGCGCTGTGCAGGGCACTGCGCAAGCGGGATGTCCCTTTCACCCCGTTGCTGCTAGTGCTGTCGCCGCAACAGCTAGGTGCCTTGGAGCTGCGAGAGGACCTCTTCGACGACTTCTGCACCACGCCCTGTGACCCGCGTGAGCTCGAGACTCGACTGTCGCACCTTTTCTGGCGGACCGGCCGGGGGTTGCGGCCCGAACTCGTGGAGTACGGCCCGCTGGTCCTGAACCTCGAGACGTACCAGGCGTCGGTGGCGGGTCGTCCCCTCTCGCTCACCTTCATGGAGTACGAGCTGCTCAAGTTCCTGGCCACGCACCCCGGGAAAGTGTTCACGCGGGAGACGCTGCTGTCGAGGGTGTGGGGTTACGAGTACTACGGCGGCGCCCGCACGGTCGACGTCCACGTCCGCCGGCTGCGCGCCAAGCTCGGAGAGGAGCACGCCAACCTGATATCGACGGTGCGTTCCGTCGGTTACCGCTTCGGCCAGAGCCGGTGGGCGCTCTGACCGGACGGGGCGGGCGTTACCGGTGAGCTCCGGCCCGCGGCGAGGCGCGGCGCGCGTAACTAGGTCAGATGAGGGGCTAACGGGAGGGTGCTAGCTGAAGGACTGCCCGCAGCCGCACGTGCGGGTGGCGTTTGGGTTATTGATGGAAAAGCCGGCGCCCTGCAACCCGTCCTTATAGTCAAGTGTGGAACCCATTAGCAACGTGGCGCTGGCCGGGTCCACGACCACCTTCAGGTTGCCCGTAGCCGACTCGATGTCGTCGTCAGCCAGTTCGCTGTCGAAGAACATCTCGTAGGAGAACCCCGAACAGCCTCCGGGCCGGACGGCGACGCGAAGGAACAGCTCCGGGTTGCCCTCCTCTTCGAGGAGCTCGCCCACCTTGGCCGCCGCCGCATCGGTCAAGGCCAACGTGTCGATGGGACTGGAAGTCGAAGTAGTGCTCACGAGGCCTCCTGCGCCTGCTGGTCTGCCGACCATCCTACAGGCTGGTCGCACGTCGAGGCGTTCGACGTGCAGGCCAGGACAGGGCCGTACGATGGGGTGGTGGAGCAGTTCCCCCCGCTCGAAGAGCCTTCGGCTCACGAAACGGGCCGCGGCGCGCCGCCTAGTACGGGCGGGGGAGCAAGTACCGACGTGAGGGCCCATGAGGTAGCGGCTACCGAGGCATCCGTGCGCGACGCCCTGCGCGCCGTGGTCGACCCGGAGCTCGGCGACAACATCGTCGAGCTCAAGATGGTGGACAGGGTCGAGCTGAAGCCCGGGGGGGTGGTCCTTGTCCGTGTAGCTCTGACCACGCCGTCCTGCCCGCTCAGGGGCCAGATCACGGCGGAGGTAACCGGCAGGGTGGGTGCTCTGGCCGGCGTCACTTCCGTGCTGGTGGAGACGAGCGAAATGGGTCGCGAGCAAAAGGCCGCATTGATGGCGCGCGCTCGCTGGAAGGCACGCGAGCAGGCGCCCAGGACCACGGTCCCCCCCCGGGCGCGGGTGTTGGCGGTTTCCTCGGGGAAGGGTGGCGTGGGCAAGTCCTCGGTGTCCGTCAACCTGGCGGCAGGGTTGGCGGCCAAGGGTTATACGGTCGGTGTGCTCGACGCCGACATAGCCGGCTTCTCGGTGCCGCGCATGCTCGGGGTCAGCGGTCAGTTGGAGGCGGCCCGGGACCCGGAACACCCGGAGCGCAAGCTGATCCAGCCTCTGGTCCTCCCGCTTGGCGAGGGCGAGGTCAGGGTCGTCTCGATGGGCTTCCTCTCAGGCGAGGACGAGGCCGTAATGTGGCGAGGCCTGATGCTCAACCGGGCGGTCCAGCACTTCCTGGAGGAAGTGGCTTGGGGCGACATCGACTACCTGGTCGTGGACATGCCCCCGGGCACGGGTGACATCCAGATGGGCCTGGCCCGGATGCTCCCGAGCGCCGAGGTCCTGGTGGTCACCACGCCGGCGCACGCAGCTCAAAAGGTCGCCGCTCGCGCCGCCAGCATGGCTCGGAAGAGCTACCTCCGGGTCGTTGGAGTGGTCGAGAACATGAGCGCCTTCAACTGCGCCCACGGCCAGCGCTATGAGGTGTTCGGCAGTGGGGGCGGGCAGCGCCTGGCCGAAGAGATAGGGGCACCGCTGCTCGCCAGCATCCCCCTCGAACCGGCGGTAGCCCGCGGTGGCGATCTCGGCGAGCCGGCTGCCCTCGACCCGACGACTCCCGCCGGCACGGCCTTCGCACTGCTGGTCGAGGCCACACTGGAACGCTGCCCGGTACCTGAAATGACAGCATGCTCTGCCCGCCTGTTCGAAGCGTTGGAAACCGCCACGCGGCCCGCCGCGCCAGCCGGCTGAGGCTCACGGTCAACCCGCTCGGAGGGGGCGGCCCGACGGGGTTCCAGGGCCCGGCGGGCGTCCCCGGCGAATACGGGCGAAAACGCCCGTCGACGAAAAACGCCGCCACCGGTAAAAGGACAGTTTGCACAGAGCGCGCGCCCCTCACGTCAGAGGGTGCGACCCGTATGACCTGTTATGCGGCAGCGCGTGCGTTGCCCCTGTCGCGCGTGACATTGTTTAGCGCAGCCTTTTTCGGCAGGTATGACGCGCCAGGCCACCAGACGGCCCCGGGGCAAAGCCGGTCGGGCACAGGGACGAACGGAAAACCAGAGGGCACGTCAACGATAGGAGCGGGTGGGTGAACCCAGGCCATCAACAGCAGAAATCGGACATGTCGGTGGTCCAGTTGGCCGAGGCGTTGATCCAGGGCGACGTGCTGATCGCTCTTCAAGAACGGGGTGAAGCGGCCCCGGCGTGGGGTTACTTGAACTTGCTGGCGCACAGCGACCGCGGGTCCTTGCGGCGGGTGCGCGACTTCAACCAATCCCGCCGGCCCCTGTCCGGTTGGGGCACCGTCGTGTTCGACCTGATCGTCGACATCCTCAACTCGACATCGACGGAGAACGAGCTCCGGGCTCTCCAGCGCAAGGCGCTCATCCCGCTCGAGTTGAAGATCTGGGACGGCCGGGAGATGCTCGCTTCCCCGCAAGACCTGGACATCCTGGTCCGCAGTGCCTTGTACCGGTACATGGGGCAGCTCTAGCAGGGCGCTTACGCCGAGCAGCTCGCTGCTCCCGCGACGCGGTAAGCCCTCGGTGCGGTGGTCCCAGGCCGGTGCGATGACCCGTCGACCGGTTGGTGCCCTGCCGCCATCAGGGCCGCCTCGCGGCGCGGTACCGGCGGATGAGCGCATTGGTCGAGCTGTCGTGGTGGAGCGCCGGCTCGGCCTCGGAAACCAGCTCGGGCACGATCTGTAACGCCAGCGACTTGCCCAGTTCGACCCCCCACTGGTCAAAACTGTTGATGCCCCAGATCACGCCCTGCGTGAAGACCTTGTGCTCGTAGCAGGCCACCAGTTCGCCGAGCACCCGAGGGTTCAGCTCCGGGGCCAGGATCGTGTTGGTGGGGCGGTTGCCCGGGAAACTGCGGTGAGGTACCAGAGGCTCCGAAATTCCCTCTGAGCGGGCTTCATCGGCCGTCTTCCCGAAGGCGAGGGCTTCGGTCTGGGCCAGGAAGTTGGCCATCAGCAAGTCGTGGTGGTCTCCCACCCGGTGCGCAGGGTGCAGGAAACCGATGAAATCGGCCGGGACGAGGCGCGTCCCCTGGTGCAGCAACTGGTAGTAAGCGTGCTGCCCGTTGGTGCCCGGTGTACCCCAGACGACCGGACCGGTGGCCAGGTCGACCGCTTGGCCGTCCAGAGTGACCGACTTGCCATTGCTCTCCATGTCCAGCTGCTGGAGGTAGGCGGGCAGCTTGGAAAGGTAGTGGTCATAAGGGAGCACGGCGTAGGTCTCGGCGTCGAAGAAATCGTTGTACCAGACCCCGATGAGCCCAAGCAGGGCCGGGAGGTTGCGGTCGAAAGGCGCCGCCCTGAAGTGCTCGTCGATGGCCCGGGACCCGGCGAGCATTTCCCGGAACGGCCCGGGCCCTACAGAGATCATGAGCGACAGGCCAATGGCGGAATCGTACGAGTACCGGCCGCCCACCCAGTCCCAGAACTCGAACATGTTGGCGGGGTCGATCCCGAACCGCGCCACCTCGTCGGCTTCGGTCGAGACGGCCACGAAGTGCTTACGCACTGCGCCTTCGTCACCAAGGCTGGCCACCAGCCACTCCTTGGCGCTCTTGGCGTTACCGATCGTCTCGAGGGTCGTGAACGTCTTCGAGCTGACTATGAAAAGAGTCTCGGCGGCGTCAATGTCGGCCGTCGCTTCGTATATGTCGGCTCCGTCGACGTTCGACACGAACCGCAGCGTCAGCACGCGGTCCGAAAACGGAAGAAGAGCCTCGTACGCCATGGCCGGGCCGAGGTCGGAACCGCCGATACCGATATTGACGATGTTCTTTATGCGTTTACCCGTAAACCCGCGCCATCTCCCGGCCCGGACCGCCTCGGCGAAATCGGCCATCTTTTCGAGGACCTTGTGCACCTCCGGCACGACGTTACGGCCGCCGTCGACGACCTCGGTGCCTTCTGGGGCTCGCAGCGCGATATGGAGAACAGCCCTGTCTTCGGTCACATTTATGTGCTCACCCGAGAACATGGCCTCGCTGCGTTCACGTAAACCGGCCCGCTCGGCCAGCGCCACCAGCAGGCGGACCGTCTCGGGCGTGACCCGGTTTTTCGAATAGTCAAGCACGAGGTCGGCCGCGTCGACTGTCATCTCCTCGCCCCGGAGCGGGTCGTCGGCGAACAGTTCTCGCAGGTGGACGTCGCGCAACTCCGCGAAATGGGCGGCCAGGGCTTCCCACTCCGGTGTGCCACGGACGCGAACGGGAGCGATGGGCATGGGGGCAGTATCTCACCGCCAGGTCCCCGATCGGCAATCTGTGCCCGTCATGGTTGGTTAGGCCGGGTTTAGCCGGCCTGGTTGGGTTCGGGCCGGGTTGGTTAGGGTCGGGCTGTGGCCGCAAAACGCTTGCTCTTGTTCGACATCGACGGCACCCTGGTGCGGGCCGGGCCTATCGGGGCGGCGGTCTTCAACCGTGCCATCGAGGCCGTCCTCGGCGAAGTGCCGTCCGAGCGGGTCAGGATGAGCGGGAAGACCGACCCTCAGATCGTTCGTGAGTACCTGGCCCTGGTCGAATCGGACGACCCGTCCCACTTGCCCGCCGTCCTCGCCCACCTCGAACGGGAACTGGCCGGCGCCGCTGCCCAGATTGCGGCCGACGGAGAAACCTGCCCGGGAGTGCCCGAACTATTGGCAACCCTGGCAACGGACGAACGGCTCCACCTGTCCGTGCTCACGGGGAACATCGCCCCGAACGCCGTCGTAAAGCTGGCCGCTTTCGGCCTGGAGAAGTGGCTCGACCTCGAGTCCGGTGCTTACGGGAGCGACAGCGAAGACCGTAGGGACCTCGTGCCCGTGGCGCTCGGCCGCCTCGCCTCCTTGAGAGGCGTCCACCTGACGGCCGACGACACGTGGGTCATCGGGGACACGCCCCGCGACTACCAGTGCGCCGAGGCGGGCGGGGCGCACTGCCTGCTCGTCGCCACCGGTGGTTACGCCTTCGACGAGCTGGCCGTCCTGGGAGCTGATGCGGCGCTGCCGGACCTTACGGGCACAGAAGCAGTGGTCGGCTTGCTCACCTACGGCCTCTAGGCGCCGGACGGTCGTCGTCGAGGAGCCAGCTACCGGTGTCCTCGCCGAAACGAGGGGACAGTTCTGGCGTGCCCACGGGGACCAGCTGCTCCGGCACGGTGGGAAGCACGTCCTCGAAATAGGATCGCGCCGCCGCCGTGGTACCCACGTCACGGCCGGCCAGTTCAGACAGGAACCACCTGTGCTCGAGCACTTCGTGGAAGACCTCGGGCGGCGACAGGCGGTCCGCCAGCTCGGGGGGCATGAGCTTCATGACCTTGTCGTACGCGTCCCGCAGCCACCGGCTGGCGGCGACGGTCGTCGTCACCTTCTTGCCCTCTTTTTCTTCGAGGTAGCCGCGGTAGGCGGCTATGTCGTTCAACAGGCGGCGAGCCTGGTTCTCCTGTGCGTCGAGCCCGGTCAGCACGCGCAGGTTGTGACGATGGTGGCCCGGTTCGGCCACCCGGGTCCGGATACGCAGGCGGAACCCCTCGTCGGCACTGACCAGCTCGACCTCGTCGGCGTCGAAACCGAGGTCGTTCAGCCTCCGCAACCGTTCCGCTATTCGGTACCGCTGCTCCTCAGGGCGGATCACAACGTCTTCGGTGAGGGCGGCCCACAGCTGCTGGTACCGCTTGGGGATCTCTTCGGCCAGCTCGACGGGCTCGACATCAGGTGGCAAGAGGCCGGCCGCGGCCAGGTCCAGCAGTTCCCCGCCCACCCGCTCACTGGCCAGCTCGACGTCGTAGCCCCGCTGGCCATTGGTAAGGGAGGGGTGCAGTTCGCTCGTCTCGGCGTCCAGGAATATGGCCTGCAGTGCCCCGGCGTCCAGGCGGAACAAGGTGTTGGAGAGGGAACAGTCGCCCCAGAAAAAACCGGCCAGGTGAAGGCGTACGAGCAGCTCGACCAATGCGTCCAGTAGCCGGTCCGTCGGCCGCAGGCGGTGCGGGTCCGAGTAAAGAGTGCGGTAGGTGGTCGAGTACTCGAGGAAGCAGGTGCACAGCACCGCGTCCAACTGCACGCCGTTATAAGTGCCGCGGTCGACGACGATGCCCAGCGGCTCGACGGCGGGGATGCCGATCTCCGAGAGCCGACGGAGGAGCCGGTACTCCCGGCGGGCCAGCGGTTCGTTGATCTCCTTGAGCGCGTACAGCCGTCCCAGTTCGTTCACGAAGCGCACGACATGTCGGGAGGTACCGCGGTGGCGGATC
>JASHVH010000287.1 GCA_030039575.1 Acidimicrobiales bacterium
GTCAATGCCATCGCGCCCTTAGCCCGCACCCGGATGACCGAGAACCTGCTCGGCCCGCTGGCTGACCAACTATCGCCCGAGCTGGTCGCTCCCGTTGCCATCTGGCTGGTCCATAGGGACAACCCCGTGACGGGCGAGGTTTACAGCGCCGCCGGGGGCTGGGTGGCGCGCTTTTTCATCGGGCTCACCAGGGGTTATTACAACCCGGAGCTGACCGCTGAGGACGTAAGGGACCACTTCGGACAGGTTCGGGACGAGAGCGGTTACACCGTCCCCGCCGGTCCGGCAGACGAAATAGCCCAGCTCCTGGAGAGCTTCGGCTCGTGAGTTCGGGAGGTCGCTGCTAAAGCTGGACGCGGTGGACGAGCTCCCAGCTGATGCCGTCCCCGCTCATGACGTCCACCTCGGTGGCCCGGCACCTCACCGGGAGCTTCGGGCCCAGCTCCACAGCGGCTTCCGACAACGTGCACCCCTCGGCGTGGCCGGCCAAGCCGACCGTCAGGTGGGGGACCACGTCGGCGAACTCTCCCTGCCAAGGTGGGGTGTCGAAATGCTTGGCCAGCATCGCCGTCAAACGCTTGAAGGGCGTCGCCGGGGACGGGCCCAGCCAAAGCACACGTTGACCGAACCAGGACACCTTTTCCAGGGAGTACTCGAAAGGCTCCTGGTCGGCCAAGAGCTCTGACAGTTCGTCGAGGTGCTCCTGCTTGATGTGCTCGGGGGGGACCCAGGGGACAACCAGGGTGACATGGGCCGGTACCCCGCGCCCTGCGGAGGGGTCGTGCAGCGCCCGCCAAGCGCCGACGAGTGGCTCAGCCTCGGGCGCAGGGATCAGGACCGCGCTCTGCGCACGGTCGCTGGTAGTCCCCACCCGCTGAACCCCTCGCTTTAACTGAGCCCCTGACACGTTGCCAAACCCTACCTCTGCGGGGCGCACGGTTGCGATCACCTGCCTCGGGCACCTCGTCTACCTGTGCCTAGCGGCCGGCGTCCCGGTCCAGCACGCCGGCGCCGAACACTGCGGCCAGCTCCACCGGCACGGCCACCTCCAACTGCTCGTACGTGCAGCTCTTCGGGTCCCGGTCGGGGCGCCAGCGCCTGAACTGGGCCGTGTGCCTGAGCCGGTTGCCCTGGAGGTGCTCGTAGGCGGCCTCCACTACCAGGACCGGCCGTAGCGGTTCGAACGAGAGGTCTTTGGTGGCGTTCCAGCGGCTGCGCGCCCCCGGCAATCGTGTAGCCGGCGCCTCCGACACCTCGGCCCAACCGGCCCATGGGTGGTGTTCTTTAGCCGCCTCGCCGGCGCTGAGCCGGTACGGGGTGAGCACCTCCACTAACTGCCGCCTCTGTTCGGCCGGGAAGGCCCCGATGACGCCGACGTGGGCAAGGTCGCCCGTGCTGTCGTAGAGGCCGAGCAGAAGCGACCCGATTTCTTCTGCGCCGTCGGCCGACGAAGCCTTGTACCAGCGGAACCCACCGACTACGAACTCGGCGGTGCGCTCGTGCTTGACCTTGAGCATCACCCGCTTGCCGGGGGTGTAGGCGAGGTCGGAGGCCTTGGCCACCACACCGTCGAGCCCTGCGCCCTCGAAGCGGCCGAACCAGTCCTCGGCCACTTGCCGGTCACGAGTGGCCGGGGTCAGGTGGACGCTCCCGGCCTCGCCCACGGCGCCCAGCAACTCCTCCAGCAGGTGCCGGCGCTCGTGGAACGGCTCGTTGCGCAGGTCGCGAGGACCGAGAGCCAGCAGATCGAAGGCCACGAAGGACGCGGGCGTCCTTTCTGCCAGCATCCGGACCCTGCTTTCAGCGGGGTGGACCCGTTGCTGCAGGGCATCGAAGTCCAGGCCGGCCGGCCCGGCCACCACCACCTCGCCGTCGACCACGGCCTGGTCCGGAAGGGCCCCGGGAAGAGCCCGCACGAGTTCCGGGAAGTACCGGGTCAGTGGCAGCTCGTTCCGGCTGCCCAGCTCCACCTGGTCACCGCTGCGGAAAACAATGCAGCGGAAACCGTCCCATTTCGGCTCGTAGATGTAGTCACCGTCGGGCAGCTCCCGGGCCAGCTTGGCCAGCATGGGCGCCACCGGCGGGGGTACCGGCAGGTCGGCGAGGCTCAACGGGGCCTCCTAGGCCACACGCTCTGGGGGCTTACCCGCCGTTGAGGCCTCGGGCTATGGCAGAAGCCAACGGGCTCTGCTCTATATTTTCCAGGGGAACGGGCAACGCCAAGCACCAATTGGGCCATTGGTCGATGGTACCGGGCATGTTCGGGCGCTCCTTGACCGCCAGCGCATCGTCCAGCGTGGCGGTCAACAGGGCACAGGGCGCCTCGCCCAGCGTGCCGTACGTGGCCTTGATGACCTCGGGCAACGGGCTGCTGTCGTCCATGCCAGTCCATTCGGTGATGTGCCGGCGGAACGCCGCTGACCCCTCCTCGTTGACCTTTACGCCTGCCTCGCGTTGGGCTACCAGGTCGGCGCCCGACCACACGCCGGCAACTGTCGGCAGGTCGTGGGTCGTCACGGCGCCGAGCGACTGTTGAGGCCACTCCCACGGTGGGGATGGTTCGAACCAAAAGAGCTTGTACGACAGCACCCCGCTGTCCCGGAGGGCCTCGCGGGCGTGGTCTTCGACCGTGCCCAGGTCCTCACCTACCACGTACGCACCCGCCCGCCACGCCTCGAGGCAGAGCAAGGAGAGCAGGTCCCGCCACGGGTAGCGCACGTAAGTGCCTTGGGCCGGTTCCGACCCCAGAGGCACCCAGAAGAGCCGGAACAAGCCCATCACGTGGTCGACGCGCAGACCCCCCGCCTGCCGCAGCGAGGTGCGCAGAGTGTGGATGTACGGTTCGTAGGACCAAGCTCGCAGTTTCCACGGGTCCCAGGGCACCAGCCTCCAGTCCTGTCCCCCGGTATTGAACTCGTCCGGCGGCGCACCCACGTGCATTCCGAGGGCAAATGTGTCCTGCCACAGCCAGGCGTCGGCGCCTCCCCCATCGATGCCGACGGCGAGGTCGCTCACAAGTCGCCCCCCTCGGGAGGCTTTCTCCAGCTGAGTGTCGCACAGCCACTGCAACCAGGCGTGGTAGCGCTTGCGCCAGCGGCCCTCCTTGCTGGCGGCGAACCGGGCCACCGCCGGCCGGTCCGGTCGGTCGAACCCCGCCGGCCATAGCTGCCACGGGTGCCCGTACCGCTCGGCGAGGGCGCAAAAAGTGGTGTAGCCGTCGAGCACTGGTCCCCGGTGTCGGATGTAGGCATCGAGGTGCCGGCCCCCGCCGGCGCCCTCCGAGCGGGCGAACAACGCTTCCAGCGCCTCGGACTTGAGCGCCCAAACTGTCGAGCGGTCGATCAGCCGCTCAGCGTTCAGCGCTCTGGCCTTAGTGGCCAGAGTGGCCACCTCGGGGAGCTCAGCCATCCCCGGTACATCCTCCACTTTGAGGTAAAGGGGGTTTATAAAACAGCGGGAACTAGGTGAGTAAGGGCTCGGCTCCGGGACTGGCCCGGGCGCCGGGGCGTGAAGGGGGTTGGACAATATGAAAGCGGCTCCGTTGCCGACGGCCCAGTCGACCAGCCGGCCCAGGTCTGCAAAGTCACCCATCCCCCAACTGGCCATGGAGCGCGTCGCATATAACTGAGCCGACCAGCCCCACTTCCGGCCCGGCGGAGGCGACGGGCAGCGAGGGGGGCAAAGGGCAACCGTCAGCGGCCCGTTGGAGAGGCCGCCCTGAGTTTCGCCGGCGGCGACGGGTTCGAAGCGGTGGTAGCCGAGTGGCAGATCGGGCGGCGGTGCCTCCCCCGCCTGCAACGTCATAGTGCCGCCGTCCTCCGCCACCAAAGTCCCGGCGGGTAGCTCGGGCCACGGCCCTCCCGCCGTGGCCGTGACCAAGGGAGCGTGGGCCGGGGGGCCTTCGGGGTGGGCGCCCATCGCATCGAGGACGGCGGAGAGAGTGGCTTCGGGGACGTCCCTCCACTGCCCGGCCACGTCCCAGTAACCCGGCTCGACACCCCATGCCCGTAACTGTTCCGGGCCGCTCATCGGCCGGTCCCCGTCCTCGGTTTCTTCGTCGCTATCGGTCCTGCGCTGGGCCATTGGCGCATAGGGTGCATCCTGTCACGCGGGGCGTGGGCGCCGGGCTCCCAAGGCCCGTTTCTTTTACAGGATCGGCCCGAACTTGGGTGTGGAGGTCGTTTCTCGTTGCGTTCCGGGGCCTTTTTTGGCCGAAGGTGCGACCTGAGCGTGGCGCGGCACGTCTCGCCCGGGCGTTGGGTGAGCGCCGGCGCGAGAAGGGCACTTCATTTGGTTCTGGGGCTAGGAGCGTCTTCTGGGGCTGAACATGTAACGGCAACAACGTTTTTTAGCCCCAGTACGGCGCCGGGGGGACCTGCGCGGACGGCAGGCGGCGTCGGGGGGCATCAGGCGGGGCCCGGCGGGGTCAGGCGGGGCCAGGCGGGGCCCGGCGGGGTCAGGCGGGGTCAGACGGGCGTGGCGCCGCTCCTGAGCCACCGGGGGCCGGTCCGCACGGCGACAGG
>JASHVH010000288.1 GCA_030039575.1 Acidimicrobiales bacterium
AGAGAAGGGACCGACATGGCAATTGCGACGGAGCAGATGGGCATCGGCCTCAGCCGTCACTTCACGACGCCCGGGCGCGACCCGTACGACACGGTGACCTGGGAGCGGCGCGACGCCCGCATCACCAACTGGGCCACCGGGGCGGTGGCGTTCGAGCAGTTGGGCGTGGAGGTGCCGTCGGGGTGGAGCGTCAACGCCACCAATATCCTGGCGCAGAAGTACTTCCGGGGCACCCTGGGCACCCCCGAGCGGGAGTGGTCGCTGAAGCAGGTCGCCGACAGGGTTGTGGGGGCGATCGTCGAGTGGGGCCAGAAGGACGGCTACTTCACCGACGAGGCAGAGGCTGAGACGTTCGAGGCGGAGCTGAAGTGGCTCATTGTCCACCAGCGGGCGGCGTTCAATTCGCCGGTGTGGTTCAACATCGGGGTGGCGGGGGTCCCGCAGCAGGCCAGCGCCTGCTTCATCCTGTCCGTCGACGACTCGATGGACTCCATCCTCAACTGGTACGTGGAGGAGGGGAAGATCTTCAAGGGCGGTTCGGGGTCCGGCGTCAACCTCTCGAAGATCCGTTCGTCGAAGGAGGGGCTCCGTGGAGGTGGGACCGCCTCCGGGCCCGTGAGCTTCATGCGCGGCGCCGACGCTTCGGCCGGCACGATCAAATCGGGGGGCAAGACGAGGCGAGCGGCCAAGATGGTCGTCCTCGACGCGGGCCATCCGGACGTAGAGGATTTCATCTGGTGCAAGGCGATCGAGGAACGAAAGGCGCGGGCGCTTCGCGACGCCGGCTTCGACATGGACCTCGACGGCCGGGACAGTTATTCCGTCCAGTACCAAAACGCCAATAACTCGGTACGCGTGACCGACGAGTTCATGCAGGCGGTCGTCGACGACAAGGACTGGGAGCTCCGGGCCGTCACCACCGGCGAGGTCCTGAAGACGATCAAAGCTCGGGAGCTGTTCGGCCAGATTGCCAAGGCAGCATGGGAATGCGCCGACCCGGGGATGCAGTTCGACACGACCATCAACAAATGGCATACCGCTCCTAACACCGGCCGCATAAATGCCAGTAACCCGTGCAGCGAGTACCTTCACCTCGATAATTCAGCTTGCAACCTGGCCAGCCTCAACCTGCTGACTTTCCTTGATGACGAAGGGAACTTCGACGTCGAGGGCTTCAAGGCAGCCGTAGCGGTCGTGTTCACGGGCCAGGAAATACTGGTCGGCAATGCCGATTACCCGACGAAATCCATAGGGGACACGTCCCGTCGTTTTCGCCAGCTCGGGCTGGGGTACGCCAACCTCGGGGCGCTGCTCATGGCCCAGGGCCTGCCCTACGACTCCGATGCCGGGCGGGCGTGGGCGGGGGCTATCACGGCCCTGATGACGGGCCATGCTTACTCAGTCTCGGCCCGCACGGCGGCCAGGATGGGCCCGTTCGCGGGCTTTCACGAAAACCGGGAGCCCATGCTCAACGTGCTGCGGATGCACAGGGCGGAGGTGGCCAAGGTCGACGAAGATCTGGTGCCGCCGGGGCTGCTCTCCGCCGCCCAGGAGGCCTGGGACGTAGCGGTCGAGACGGCCGAGGCGTACGGCGTACGCAACTCGCAAGCCAGCGTACTGGCGCCCACGGGCACGATCGGCCTGATGATGGACTGCGACACAACGGGGGTCGAACCGGACCTGGGCCTCGTGAAGACCAAAAAGCTGGTCGGTGGGGGGACGATGTCGATCGTCAACCAGACCGTCCCCCGGGCGCTGGACAAGCTCGGCTACTCCGGGCAGGAGGTGGCGGACATCGCATCGTACGTCGACGAGCACAAGTCGATAATCGGCGCCCCCCACCTGGCCCCGGGCCATTTGGCCGTTTTTGCTTGCTCGATGGGTGACAACACGATCCATTACCGCGGGCACGTGCGGATGATGGGCGCGGTGCAGCCGTTCCTTTCGGGCGGCATTAGCAAGACGGTCAACATGCCGGAGGATGCCACGGTGGCAGAAGTCGAACGGCTGCATATCGACGCGTGGCGGCTCGGCATCAAAGCGATCGCCATATACCGTGACAATTGCAAGGTGGCCCAGCCCCTGGCGACGACGAAGAAGGTCACCGCCCCCCCGTCGACCCCCGAAGCGCACGACGCCGAGTTGGCCCAAAAAGTGGAAGAACTCGAAAAGGCGTTGGAGCGTCAGACAGTTGTGGTCAAGAGGCCCATCCACGAGCACATGCCTCGCAAACGCAACTCCTCGACGTTCTCGTTCCGGGTGGCCGACTGTGAAGGGTACGTAACGGTGGGAGAGTTCCCCGACGGCCGCCCGGGTGAAGTGTTCATAAGTGTGTCCAAGCAGGGTTCGACGCTGGCCGGGATTATGGACGCTTTTGCCATCTCTGTGAGCATGGGGCTCCAGCACGGCGTGCCGTTGGCCACTTTCGTCCGCCATTTCACCAACATGAGGTTCGAGCCGGCCGGGATGACCGATGACCCCGACCTGCGCTTCGCCTCCTCCCTGGTGGATTACATATTCAGGCGGCTGGCCGTTGAGTACATGGGCGAAGCCGAACGCATGGATCTCGGGATCATGACGGTCAGCGAACGGATGCAGCCAACTCTTCCCGGGGTCGAGGAGGCCTCGATAGTGGACCAGCCGATCCGCTCGGATTTCGCGCCAGAGGTGGAACTCGGGGCCGGCGGCGAAGAAGTGCGCCCCGAGGCGTCGTCGGGCACTAGGGCGACGGGAGCAGCGCCGGGCGCTGACGCCCGCAGGCAGCCGGCGGCCAGCGATGCCCCGTACTGCTACCAGTGCGGTGTGCAGATGCAGCGGGCGGGCAGTTGTTTTGCTTGCCCGTCCTGCGGGACCACGAGCGGCTGCTCATAACCTGCTGAGACAGGCGTCCGGTCGTCCCGCTCCCACGGGGACGGCCGGACCTTGTCCGCTCTTGGCGGTTAAGCTGGCCGGGAGCGGAGTGTTGGGAGAGTGGTTTGAGCAGGGTCCGGGTTCTCGTCTCGGTTATCGGCGGGGCAGCCATCGCAGCTGTGCCGAGCATGGCAACGGCGGCGGTGGCCGCGGCTGCCCCGACTGCGGCACAGCGGGTCGTCTCGGCCTTCGAGGCCGGCCTCGGCCAGAGCTCGGTCCGTTGGGTCACGACCGAGTCTGCCAACGGCGCCCAGCTGGCGATTATCAGTGACGTAGGCCGGTCGGCCGGGTCCCAGATCATTACCTTGACCGAGGACGGCGGAGAAGGTGTCCTGTCTGTCGTGCTCCTGGACAACACGGCCTACATGTACGGCAATGCGGGTGGCCTTTACCTTCAGGGTTTTACGGAGGCGGCGGCGACCAAAGAAGCGAACAAATGGATCACGATAAAGCCGTCCAGCGCCGCCTACACGTCGGCCGCGGCCGGCTTGACGGTGGCCTCCGCGCTGGGCCCGCTGAGGATGGCCGGTTCGGTCACTTCCGTGCCCGGTGTGAAGGTCCTCGGGCTTAGCACCGTCGGGTTCGAAGGGACGAGCAAACCCTCCGGCGGTCAGGCGGGGACGGCCGAAAGGCTCTACGTCCGCTCGACCGGGACGCCGCTCCCCGTGGAGGTGGTACAGCAAGGCACCACGACCGTGTTCGACAACTGGGGCGAACCGATCAAGGTGACCGCTCCTCGGGGCGCCATCCCTATCCAGGCCAGCTGGTTGCGCCCCGCCAAATAACGGCGGGCGAGCCGGAGCGCTAGCTCTTGCCCTGCCCGAAGAACTGGGCGTCCCCGAAGGTGAACACGGTGCCGTTCGCGCTGAGCAGCCAGTACCCATGACCGTCGGGGTTCCCGGCTATGGCTGTGACCGGCGCTTTGAGCTGTTCGTTCTCGCCCGGTACGGAACCGTAAAACGGAGCGTACGACGAGGTTGTTTGACCGGTGGTCACCACCCCGCCGTCCAGGCCGGCCTGCCAGGCCCCGTTGCCACTGGGGGTGACGGCGACCCCAATTAGCGTGGCCGCCAGCGCGGTGCCCGACCCCCCGCCCAGTTCGGGGAGATCGCCCGGGAACAGGTAGGCGGCGGCGTCGTTAGCCGCGATAACGACGTAACCGCCGGCCGGCCGGGTGCCAATGGCGGCGTACGGAGCGTCAGCCGGGCTCGGGCTGCCTTCGGGGTGGGCGTCGCCGAAGCTGAACACGTGCCCGTCGGCCGTCAACAGCCAGTACCCGTGCCCATCCGGGGTAACGGCCATGCCCGTGACCGGCCCCTGGCTGACCTGGCTGGCCGATGCCGAGCCATACGCGTGCGCGTCGCCAAAGGTGAAGACATGCCCATCTGACGCAACTAACCAGTAGCCGTGGCCGTCGTAGGTGCGCGATATGCCGATGATCTCCGACGTAGTGGTATCACTCGCGCTCAGCGAGCCGTACGAGTGGGCATCCCCGAAGGCGCTGACGGTGCCGTCCGCCTGCACCAACCAGTACCCCTTGCCGTCGACCGTGGCCGCGATGCCGACATAATCGGAGCCGTTGGTGGAGGGCGTCGCTGATGTCACGTTGAAAGAGGCCGTAGCCAGCGTGTGGCCGCTGCAGGGGGGGGCCGAGAACTCGTAGCGGCCGGCGCTGATGGGCCCACCGTCACCGGTCGTCGACCCACCGAGGTAGGACGGGACGGCAAAGCTGGCGGACCACGAGCCATTTTTGAGCACCGGCGTGGCCATCTTGGTCTGCGGCCCTTTGCCCGCCTCCCCGTAGCGGCTGAACTCGAAACCGAACCAGTTGTGGTCCAGGACGCAACCCGAGCCGGCGTCCCCGCTCACATCTACGACGGTGCCGACAGGGCCTGAGTGCACCGACAGGCCGATCGTGCGCGACCCGGAGCTCCCCCCGCACCCGCTCAGGGCAAGGGACAACAGGCCGGCGAGCGCCATACCGGTCATGAGCGCCGTAGTACGCCGCGCCGGCGTCCTGGCTCGCTCACGCCGCGAACCAGCTTTTCCGTTGTTACTCAGTGCCATCTCCTCCTCCGGGGTCGTCCCCTGCAGCTTAAACACGTCAGCCGCATGCCGGGTTGCAGGGGCCTAGGCTGCCGGGACCTGCGCCGCCCCTCGTACCGGGGAGTGCTGCGGGCCCACCTCAGTTTGGGCAACCGGCACTGAAGTTTGGGCAACCGCCACTGAGCCTACCCGAACTGACGTGCCCTCTCGTATTACGCTAGCTTGTGCATTCCCTCGGCTCGGGACCGGACCGCCCCCGAGCCTCGATGCCGACGCTACGCGGGAGTGGTTCTTTGGGGAGACGCAAGTTCATCACCGTCGCGTTCCCGGCGGCCGTTGCCGTCACGCCACTGCTCGTGGGCGCGGTCAAAGACTGGTCGGACCGCTCAGCCATCTGGTTCTGGGGTGACCAGGCGCTAATCGACATAGAAGCCCGCGACAGCCTCCTCGGGCGCAACCTGCTCGGCGTGTACGACCGCTATGGCTGGCACCATATCGGGCCTCTTTGGTTGCTCCTCCTGGGCGTCGCCCGCTGGCTGGGAGGGGGGTCGCCGATCGCACTGGCGATCGGCTTCTATGTCCTCCAGGCCGCCGCCATTGTCGGGATCGTCGTTGTCGCGCACCGGCTCCGGCCCGGCGGGCTCATAGCTTGGTGGGCCGCCCTGGTCGTGGTCGGTTACGAATGGAGCTTCGGGCTGGAGCGCCTCGGCACCGTTTGGGCCCCGTACGCTATCGCCCTGCCGGCGGCCCTGCTGGTCTTGCTCGTGGCCGACGTGGCCGCCAGCCAGGACCCGTGGCCCTCGACCATCGCGGCCGCCGTGTGCGGGTCTTACCTCGTCCAAACCGATGTCGGGACCGGCGTGCTGGTGTTGCTCCTTATCTTGGCGCTGCCTTTCGTAAGGGTCACGACGCGGGCTGCGGTCGGGCCCGGTCGTCACAGCGCCGGGGCCGCCGCCGGCGGCGGCTGGGCGGAGGTGGGGGCCTGGGGCTGGGCCACGGCCAATTGGCGCCGGTGGGCCATCGCCCTAGCCGGTGTGCTCGTGGTCATCTGGCTGCCGACAGCGCTGCAACAGATCTCGACCAGCCCCGGCAACCTCGTGCAGACGTACCGCTTCTTGACCACCCACCACTCCCTCCGCACGCTAAGGGCGTCCCTGAGGGCGGCGAACACGCTGTTCGGGTCGTTCCCGTTCCGCACCGGCGAGAGGCCGGCTTCAGCTGACGCCAAACCGGTATGGCTTTTCGCCCACTCCACATTGACCCACCCCTGGTACCTGCTTTACATTGCCGGAACCGTCGCCGTGGGAGTCGCCGCTCTGGCGAGCCGGAAACTCCCTGCGCTGGCGCTGGCGACCACTTCAAGCATCGGGATACTGGCGGTGGGATGGTCGATCTTGCTCGTCTACGGCCCACTGTTCCCCTACCTGGTCCTATGGACTGGGTCTTTGGTCATCCCGGCCTGGATCGCGCTGTGGCTGGTGGTGGCGCCGGCGCCGGCCCCGGCGCCCAACCTCGGCGGGCCAAGGCCTCGGCGGGCGCCGTCCCCGCCCACCAGGCGCCTGACCGTCCCGCTGCTCGGCGTGGCCGCAGCTACGGCCGTGTGCGCGGCCTTTGTCGGCGAGAAGACGCCACTAACCGATGGGTCGGCCCGCTACGCCCGCGGGTCATGGCACGCCGTCGCTGGGCCCTCCCTGGCTCGCGGGGTAAAGACGATTTACCTGGACATCAGGAACCAAGAGGCGATGCCGGAGGCGGCCGCCATCGCTGACCAGGTGGTCCGTCACGACCGGCGGCTCGAAGTCAACCGGGCGGCCCTGTACTTCTTGGACCCCTCGTTCGCCCCCCGGCCAAGGGCGGCGCAGTTGAGCATCGTGGTCTGCTGTGGCGAGGGCGACCCTGGGAGGCCGGGCCCAGGTCTCGTGTTCCGGGGCCGGGTCGGGGGCCAGCGCATCTACACGCTGGCCGGAAACGTGAACTCCCGCCACAGGCGCTCGACGCGTCCGCCGCGGCCTCTTCGTTTTGGCCGGGTGTTCGCCACGGGCTATCGGGTCGGTAATTTGAGCCAGGGACATGCCCTGGCCTTGTGAGAAGCCGGGGTGGTGACGCTCTTCAAGTGCCGAACATGACCGCTACCGCCACTGTTGCCACTATCGCCGGGAAACGGAAGGGGGCCTGGGCATGACTACTTCAGTACTCATCACGGGCGCATCCTCCGGGATCGGGCGGGCCACGGTGCTCCGGCTTACGGTCCACCCCGAGTTCACCGTCTACGCCACCGCCCGCAACCCCGAGGCCCTGGCCGGCCTGGCCCAGACGGGCGCCCGCCCGCTCGCCCTCGACGTCACGGACGAGAAATCAATGGAGGCCGCCGTTGCGGCCGTCGAGGAGGAGACAGGCTCCGTGGGGGCCCTGGTCAACAACGCCGGTTACGGCGAGTACGGCACCATCGAGGAGGCCGACCTCGACAGGGTGCGGCGCCAGTTCGAGACGAACGTGTTCGGGCTGGCCCGAATGGTCCAGCTCGTCTTGCCCGCCATGCGCAAGGCGGCGCAGGGCCGGGTCATAAACGTGAGCTCCCTCGGTGGCCGGCTGGTGTTCCCGGCCGGGGGTTATTACCACGCCAGCAAGTACGCCGTCGAAGCCATGACTGATGCGCTGCGGTTCGAGGTGGCCCCGTTCGGCATCAAGGTGAGCCTGGTCGAACCCGGGCTGATCAGGACGGGCTTCCGCGGCACCGCCAAGGCGGCCCTTGACCGTGCGGCCGACCCGTCAGGTCCCTACGCAGCGCTCAACGCGGTGGCCGACAAGCAGATGGCTGAGGCCTACCGCTCGAAATGGTTGGCTGCCCCGCCCGAAGCCGTCGCCAAGGTGATCGAGGAAGCCGCCACCGCGCCGAAGCCGCGTTCGCGGTACGTGGTGACACCCGCCGCCAAGTTCCTCGTTCATACCCGCCGGTTGCTGGGCGGCGACGCGTTCGACGCCGCGCTGCGAATGCAGTACAAGGGCACGAACTGGGGAGGCTGACCGTTCGGCCAACGCCTGCGGGCCCGGCGGCCGGGTAGGGTCGCGACCATGCCGGGAGGAGAAGCGGGCGGCCGGTTCAGCGTGCCGCCGCCGGTGTTCCTGTTCGACCTCGACGGCACCCTGGTGGACTCGGTTTACCAGCACGTGGCGGCGTGGAACGAGGCGCTTTCGCAATGCGGCATCTCGCTGTCGGTGTGGCGCATCCACCGCCGGATAGGTATGAGCGGCGGCCTGTTCCTGAACGCCCTCCAGCGGGAGACCGGCTTGACGTTTGACGCCCCGACACTGGCGAAGCTCTCGGCGTTGCACCAGGAAGGCTACCTGGACCGGGTCAAAAGCGTCGTCCCCCTGCCCGGCGCCCGGGAACTGCTGGCCGTCCTGCTGGCCAATGACGTCCTGTTCGCTATTGCCACCAGCGGGGCGCACAGCGTCGCTGACGCGGCTTTGAGCCTCCTGGATCTCCCCGCCAGCGTCCCCGTCGTGACCCGCGACCTGGTCCAGCGGGCCAAGCCGGATCCTGACCTGTTCCTGGCGGCGGCGGAGAAGCTCGGCGCCGACCCGGCTACATCGTTTGTGGTCGGCGACAGTGTCTGGGACCTGTTGGCCGCTCAGCGCGCCCGTGCCCTGGGCATCGGGTTGCTGTCGGGCGGGTACGGTTCTGAAGAACTGCAGGCCGCCGGCGCCTACCGCGTGTACCAGGACCCGGCCGACCTGTTGGGCCACCTGGAAGAGGTGGGCGTGAGACCGGCCCGGTAGACCGGCCTTCGGCTGGCCCGGGTGCCGCACGGGTGGACGAGCCCATCCGTGCCCGGGACGGCCCACGTCGCCCCGTTATTCGCCGTTGCGCAAGTCCGTCAAAGTGCGCTCGGTGTGCTCGATCTGGGAGAACCGAGCCCGGCAGCCCGGGCCGAACGGGGACTGAGCCTCGAACCCGACCTCGGCCGCGCCGGCAGCCGAGAGCCTGAAGTGACGGACGAACTGCCAGTCTCGGCCATTTGTCGAAGCGTGGAAAGCGTGGGCGCCGCCGATGGCGGCGACCCGCAGCCAGACTTCTGGGGAACTGACCACCATCGAGTTGCAGTCGTCCGATTCCCCTCGGGTCACAACCGAAACGACCATGGCTTCGCCGGCCGGAGAGAACTCGAAGGCCAGCTTGGCCCACGTCCGTTCGTCTTGCCAGAGGACCAGGGCGCCGGCATCGAAGGTGGACTGCATGGCCGCTTCGACCCGCGCCGAGAGAGTGAAGTCACCGGTAAGAGGAGAGATTAGAGCCGGTGCGTTGAGCGTGACCTGGGCCGAACCAGGGTCGACGAACCAGTCCGAGCGCGCTCCCGCGGCAATAGTGAGGGCCCCGTCGTCGAGGCCGGCATCAGCGGGGGCGCCGAGCCAGTGGAAGCGGGCACGCACGCCCGGGATGGTCTCGATCGGCGCCTCTGCCATAGGTCCGGGTATGCTAACTCGGCTCGGCCCCGCTGGTGAAAACGCCGGCCCCCTTGGGCTTCATTCAGCCAGTGCCAGGCGCGGGCCCTGCGCCTCTACCACGGCGGGAACAGCTGAGCCGTCCAGGGTCCAGGTGAAGACTTTGGCCCGCGGGCGGCCCTGGTCGACCCGGACCCGTACCACTGGCGAGCGGCCCGAGCGCCCGATGGGCAGCTCCCACACCCTCGCCGCCCCCCCAGCTACGGCACCGAGGACTGTCCCCTCGGGCAGGCGGGGACGGCGGCCCACCTTCGGCGAGCGGACGGAGAGCTGCACCTTGGCCCGTCTCATGAGCCGTCGGCGGCCAAAAACTCCCCGGCCCCGACGTACGGAAGCCGTAACTATCACCGGGACCAGGGCCGGGTTCTGCACCCGCACGACGCCGACAGGGAAAACGCCGTCCGCTTGCTTCGTGCAGGTAAGCCTCACCGAGGCCCAGGCGTCATCGTCCCGG
>JASHVH010000024.1 GCA_030039575.1 Acidimicrobiales bacterium
GCCGGCGTCCCGACGGCAGCACTGGGCACCGCCGGCGGTGACCGGTTGATCGTCGAGGGTTTGCTCGACCTGAGCCTGGCCGAGGCCGAGGCGGCGTGGAAAGGAGCCCTGCCGACTGTGTTCTCTGCGCCGTGAGGGGTTCTCTGCGCCGTGAGGGGTTCCTGACCCACGAGGGAGCCGGTGCCCACCTAATGGCCCAGCAGGGACCGCCACGTCGGGCGGGCCGCCGCGGGGCTGGGTTCCGCGTGCAAGTCGTCGCCTATGCGCCGCGCGTACATGGCAACCGCGTCAGCGGTCGCCGCCGCCTGAGCGTCTACTCCCGTCGAGTGGGCGGCAGCAAGGACTTGCTCGTACTTGTCCGCCGCCGTGCCGTCACCCGCTACTCCCGGCATTGCCGTGCCGCTCGTGACGTCGGTAACCCACGTCCCCACCTCGCCGGAGACGGTGCGGAGCAAGTCAGCGAGTGGGCCGGCCACTCCCGGCGGGAGGTGGGGGGCAGGGCGAGCGTCGGCGAGCACCCTCGCCATCCCCCGAGTGGACCGCTGAACGTTGTCGAGGGTTTTGAGCGCGGCCAGCAGCGCCTCGGCCGCGGGCCGGTCTCGGTGCCCGGTCGGGCTCCAGCGCGTTGCCGTCTCGGCGCCTTGGACGACTAGCGCCACTTTCTGAGCCTCGTCGTCCAGTTGGCCGGCCTTCCCGAGCAGAGCCGAGAAGTCCGTGCTTTGCCCGGACAACCCGTCGGCCACATCCCGGAGGACCGCCGCGGCCATCGCGGCCAGGTCTCTGACCCGGGCTTGGGCCTCTGCCAGGTTGGTCTTCGGCACCGCGACGAGGCTGACCAGGATGCCCGTGGCCGCCCCCAGGAACGTGTCAACTACCCGGTCCAGGGCGTACTCGCTTGTCGAGGCCCCCAGCACCAGGACCAGGAGAGCGCTGATGGGGACCTGGACGGCGCCTTGCTGGCCAAGCTGAAGAGCCTGCCCAGCCAGCCAAGAGACGAACACCACCAGGGTCACAGACCACACGTGCAAACCGAGCACCTTGGCCAGGCCGTAGGCCACGAGGACCCCGACGACAACGCCCAATGCTCGCTGCAGACCCCGGGACACCGAGTCCCACACGGTGACCTGCACGGTGAGGGCCGCTGTCAGCGGGGCGAACACCGGGAGGTGGTTGCCTATGACGTCGGCGGCGATGAAATAGGCCAGCCCGGCGGCGACCGCGGTCTTGGCCGCCTGCACCAGCGGAGGAGCCAGCGATTTGAGCGGTGCTTCGAGCCGGGGCCCCACTGCAGCTGATTTCAGCGCTGCCGCACCGGGCTACTCCACGAGCCTGTCCCGCAGCGCTTCCAGTGCGCTATCGGGCACGTGGAGGTCGCCCAGGCCGGTGCCGATCGACAGGTCCGGTTTGTAAGTGCCGTGGTAGTCCGAGCCTCCGGTGATGGCCAGGCCGGCCCGCGCCGCCATCACGGCGAGGGTGGCGCGCTCTTCCTGGCTGTAACGGCCGTAGATGGCTTCGAGGCCGGCCAGCCCGGCTTCGGCCAGCTCCCCGACGGCGCCCTCGAGTTGGCTGGGCGTCAAGCCCATGGACAACGGGTGGGCCAGTACGGGCAACGCGCCGGACTGCAGGGCCAGTGAGATGGCGGGCAGCGGGCCCAGGCGTTCTTTTTCCACGTAAGCGGGACGCCCCTTGGCCAGCCACCGGTCGAAGGCGTCCTGTACCGAGGTGGCCACGCCTTTCCTCACCAAGATGGCGGCCACGTGCGGCCGGCCGGCGCCGCTGCCACCGGCCTCCTCTTCCAACTCCTCCGCGGTCACGGGAAGGCCGAGCTCCCCCAGCCGGGCTACCAGAAGCTCGTTGCGGTTGTCCCTGGCCACCTGGAGCCTCAGGAGCTCGTTTTGAAGAGGGCCGTCGCCAGGTTCGAGGAAGTAGACGAGCATGTGCATCGTGCCGGGGTGTTGGCAGGAGATCTCGGCGCCCGGGACCAGCTCGATCCCCGCTTCGGCCGCCTTCTGGCGGGCGGGGGCGACCCCGTCCTGGCGGTCGTGGTCGGTCAGGGCAAAGGCGGAGAGGCCGGCCTTGACGGCCAGGTCCACGAGTTCCTGCGGGCTGTCGCTCCCGTCGGAAACGGTCGAATGGGTGTGCAGGTCGATCACAGCGCCCCACCGTACTGCTCACCGTGATCGGGCCGAGCACCTCATGGAGCCCGCCCCAAGTAAATTTGCCCTGAGAGCCTCAGGCGTCGCCTGGCGGGCTCAAGAGCGCCGGCACCGGGGTGGTGCGCAGGCCGGCGCTCGGACCACTACCCATAGGTACGGAAGGCGGCCGCCCTTACGCCACGCTTACGTAGCTCAGCGGCCAGTTCAGTCGCCGCGGCCACGTCGTCGGTGAGGCACAGCACGCGAACACCGTCCCCGAGCGTCTCAGCCACCGCGAACTGGCCGCGGGCACGCACTTGGGAAAGGTCCACACCTCGCAACTCGGGTAGCTGAAGGGTCACGCGTGCTCTTTACCCGGGCCAAAGAGCACCTCCTTGAGCCGAGCGCAGGGAAGATGGGCGCCGTTTTTGAGCATTTGTCGGGACAGCCTGCTGCCTCCGGCCACCCGTGTGCCTAAAGTGACGCCGGCTACGCCCGGCGGTCCGGATGGGGCGGCCGGGCCCCACAACCCGTCAAATAGCTGGGCCCGGCGACCACGTCGTCAGAGCGCTCGGCAAAGCGGCCAACAGCAATGGCGGCCGGCTCGGTAACGCCCCGGACTGGTCCATATTATTGGCCATAAACTGGTCCAGCGAAATGGTCCAGTAGAACTACCGGTCCTTCTAGGTTGCCCTGTGGGCGTCGGCACCGACGACTGTGCTGGAACGGAAAGCCCGGGTTGGTGCTCGCTGAGCCGGGGCAAGAAGTTTGGCCAGCCGAGGGCGGCAAAACCTCTGCTGCTGTCCGACGTGGGCCCGGCGGCGCAAAACGTTGCCGGGCCCGCCACCCATGACAACTGTGACCAGCGGGCTGTACTTCTTTCGGTGCTCAAGTCGCGGTCCGGGGTACACCGGTTGGCCGCC
>JASHVH010000289.1 GCA_030039575.1 Acidimicrobiales bacterium
GTTCGGCGTGGCCGCCGCACCCGCCAGCGCGGCTTCGAAGTACACGATCGAGCTGATCCCGGGCCTCACCGTGGACCCCTTCTACATCACCATGCACTACGGGGCCTTGCAGGAGGCAAACAAGCTGGGCGTCACGCTCAAATGGGCGGGGGCGACCACCTTCTCCCCGACCACGCAGATCCCGGTGGTCAACTCGGTGCTGGCCAGCAAGCCGAGCGCACTGCTCATCGCCCCGACCGACACGCACGCCCTCTACGCCCCGATCGATAACTACGTGAAGGCCGGTATCCCGGTCATCGCAGTCGACACCACCCTGGCCAATACCTCGATCCTGACGTCGGCCATCAGCTCGGACAATTACCAGGGCGGGGAGAAAGCCGCCGACACAATTGCCTCGTTGGCGCACGACAAGGGCGACGTGGCGGTCATCAATGTCCTTCCCAACGTCTCCACCACCGACCTGCGCCAAGCCGGTTTCCTGGCCGAGATGAAGAAATACCCCAACATGAAGGTCGTCGCCCACGTTTATGACCAGGACTCGCCGACCACGGCAGAGTCGGAGGCCAGGAGCATCATCCTGGCCCACCCCGGCGTCGTTGGCATTTTCGGGACGAACCTGTACTCCGCCCAGGGAGCGGCCAAAGGCGTTGACGCCGCCGGCGACAAAGGCAAGATCTTTGTGGCCGGTTACGATGCCGAACCACTCGAAGTGAACCTGCTGAAGCAGGGCGTGATCAACATCCTCGTCATCCAGAACCCGGCCGAAGAAGGGTCGCTGGCCGTCCAGTACGCCTATGACGCACTGACCGGGAACAAGGCGATGATCAAGAAGTCGGTGCTGCTGCCCAACGTGGTGGCGACTACCGCCAACGCCAATAGCCCCAGCGTGAGCAAGTACTACTACAAGACTTCAGCCTAAATAGCTGTTCCCGCCCTTGACCGCCCCGGCGCCGCCGGGGCGGGGGCGCGTCCAGGCCAGGATCTGGCCACCGGGCATAGTTTTGGGCTGTGCCGGCCGGGCGGCGGTCCTACCGCAGCTCAGCCGTCCTGGAGCGCTGCGCACCAGTAGGCCGTCGTTCTGTACCGAAGAGCCACCGGGTCGCCGTACCTTTTGGCGAGCTCGCTCACCTCGTTGGCCACCTTCGCCTGCTGGTCGGTGGGCAGGGCCGCCATAAAACTCACAGACAGGACCCTGGCGACAAGCTGCTCCCGGTCGACCACCTGTTCCATCGGGAAGGTCTCCTGCGTCAGCGGGCCGAACCAATGCGTCTGGCGAAAAGCGGTTTTCCATGCACCGTTATCGTGTGAGGGCGTCGCTCCCCGATAGCCCTCCATTAGCCGGCCCAATTCGGCCTGGACGGGCTGGCCCAGGTCGCGGCGGTTCCAGATCAGCCCCAACCGTCCGTGCGGGGTAAGCACCCGGTGGATCTCGGCCAGAGCCTCCTCGCCCCGGAACCAGTGAAAGGCCTGTCCGACTGTGACCGCGCCGGCGGACCCGTCCGGGAGCGGCAGTTGCTCCGCCGTCCCCTCGAGCACCTCGGCCCCGGGCACTACCGAGCTGAGCACTTCTCGCATACCGGCCACGGGTTCCACCGCTATTACGCGAGCGCCGGTGGCGAGGAGGGGACGGGTCAGCTTCCCGGTACCGGCAGCCAGGTCGATGACGGTGGAGCGCCTGTCCACCAAAAGGGCCTCGATCAGCCAACTGACGGCGGAAGATGGGTACTCCGGCCGTCCCTTTTCATAATCGTCCGCCCGCGTGCCGAAGGCGTGAGCTTGAGGAAGGATGTCCACCCCCTCAATAGTTGCGAGCCGGCGCAGTCGGCTGCAAGCGTGGTCCCCGTGCGCACCATCGTCGTAGAAAAACCCGGCCTGTTCGAGTTGAGGGAGGTGCCGGAGCCGTCACCGGGGCCAGGCCAGATCCTCATCAGGGCAAGAAGGCCGTAGGTCGCAGGCATGGCACTGGTTGCGGGGGTCGACTGCTCGACTCAATCGACAAAGGTGTTGGTGGTCGACGCCGACAACGGCCGCGTCGTAGCCACCGGAGCAGCCGCGAACGAGGTCGACGGCGAAGGCGGGGCGCGGGAAAGCGACCCGAAGGGGTGGGCGCGGTCGATGGCGGCTGCCCTGGCCGAGACCGGACGGGCCGGTGATGTGCGCGCCATTTCCGTGGGCGGGCAGCAGCATGGCCTGGTCGTGGTCGACGGTGCGGGACAGCCGCTGCGCAAGGCCCCCCTCTGGAACGACACTCGTAGCGGCCCCGACGCCCGCCGGCTCGTCGACGACCTGGGTGGCCCCGAGGAGTGTGCCAAACGAGTGGGCTCGGTGCTTACCAGTTCTTTCACCGTCACCCATTGGGCTTGGCTACGGCGCACGGAACCCGAGGTGGCGGCGGCGGCCCGGCGGGTCATGCTGCCCCACGACTACCTCAACTTCTGCCTGACGGGCGTGGCCACGACGGACCGCAGCGACGCCTCGGGCACCGGTTGGTGGAGCCCGGCCGAAGAGACTTATCTTCCCGGAGTGCTCGGGCTCGACGCGGTGCGGCTCGACCCGGCCCTCTTGCCCGAAGTGCTGGCGCCAGATGGCGGGGCCGGGTTGGTGACCGAGGAGGCGGCGCAGCAATTCGGTCTGGTCCCCGGCATAAAAGTGGCCTGTGGGGCCGGGGACAACGCGGCCGCCGCTTTAGCTTTGAGCTTCGCTCCCGGAGAAGCCGCCTTGTCGCTCGGGACCTCTGGCACCGTTTACGCCCCGTCGGCCGTGCCGAGCGCCGACCCCAGCGGCACGGTGGCCGGTTTTGCCAGCGCCGACGGCAGGTATTTGCCTTTGGCCTGCACGCTCAACGCCACGGTGGCTATTGACCGGGTCAGTGATTGGCTCGGGATCGGGCGTGAACACGTGGCGCCGTCGGACGAAGTTGTTTTCCTGCCGTGGCTGGGAGGCGAGCGGACGCCGAACGCCCCCACCGCTTCGGGGACGATGACGGGTCTCCGTTATGAGACCGATAAACGGTCCATTTTGCAGGCGGCTTACGAAGGCCTGGTGGCCACGCTGCTGGAGGCGACCGCCATCCTCGACCATTGGGCGCCCCAAGATATGCAGGCGCCGCTGCTCCTATTGGGGGGCGGGGCGCGGGGCAAGGCGTGGCAGGACACGGTGCGGAACCTATCGGGACGGCCCGTGCTGGTCGTGGAGATGGGCGAACTGGTGGCCTACGGGGCCGCGATCCAGGCCGGCGCCCTCTTTACTGGCCGGCCGCTCGAAGACGTGGCGAAGGACTGGGACGTCCGGCGCGGGGCTCTCCTGTCACCCGTCCCGCGCGATGACGCGGTCCTGGAACGCATCGATGCCTGGCGGCGGACCGTCCTGCCCTCCTTCTGAGCGGGGCCTCAGTCGACGGGACGGCTCAAGATATTTATCACCTCGCCGAGCAGCCCGTGACGCCCGCTGTTGTCGCCGGCCTCGTGGTTATCACTGGCGCCCGACGTGAGCACCACCACCTTGGTCGGCGCCTGGACCGCGGCCCCGCAGTACGGGCACCTTTCGTCCCAGCTGTGTTGGAGGGGGGCCCCACACTGTTGGCAACGGGCAGCGTGCCCCTGGTTCTCCAGAGTGGGTTGGTCCTCCACTTCTGCCTTGGTCACCGGAAGGGAGCTGGCGGCCAGTTTGTCGAGCCATACGACCTCGTCGGCTCTGCAGATGGCGGCGGCCCCGGTGGTCACGGTCTTGCTTTCCATTCCGGCCTGGCAAAATGGGCACCGTCTGCGCCCCTCCGCCGCCGGTGGGAGCGGCTCGGCCGTCCAGATGTGCTGGCCCACCGCTCCGGCGAGCTGGCGGATGACGGCAATACCGATGACGACGCTGCCGCAGCTATCACATGCGTACTGACGGAAACCTTCCACGCGCCCCAACAGGAGGCAGCCTCCGCAGCCAGGGCAGGTCAATTGGTCAGGATCCATTGCTCTGAGTGTCGGCGGGCGCGGGCGCTGACATGAGCATGACCATCGCCCGGGGCCGAAGCCAAAGCCCGTTCGACGGCCCGGTCCGCCTGTGAGCCCTCGGCGGTAGGCTGGCCGCATGTCGCTGCAGGAAGCCATTCGCTACGAGCAGATAAGTGCCAAAGCCTACGAGCACCCGGCCGACCGGGCCGCCACCGCCGCCCTGCGCTCCATCCCGCTCCTGGACAAGGCGGTCAAGTACCTCTCGGGCTTTTTCGTCGAGCGGATGATCCGCGAGTTCCACGTAGGAAATGCTGTGCAGCTGTCGGATAGGCAGGTCCCTCTAGTCTGGGCTGCCCACGTGCGCACGGCGTCGGTCTTGGACATCGGGCGCGTGCCTGACCTCTACGTCACCCAGACCCCTCTAGCCAACGCGTTCACCGTCGGGGCCAAGCGACCGATGGTCGTCCTTAGGTCTGGCCTCGTGCGCGATTACTCGCCGAGCGAGCTGGACGTAGTGCTGGCACACGAGATGGGGCACGTGTTGTCCGAGCATTATTACTACCAAACGGCGTTGGTGTTCTTGCAACAGATAATTTACCGCGCGACAGGAACGCCCACCTTTATACCCGGTCTCCCGGCCCAGGCCGTTTACCTCGTTTTGCTGGAATGGTGGCGAGCCGCAGAACTTTCGGCTGACCGGGCGAGCTCCCTGGTCGTCGGGGACCCCCTCATGACCTGCCATATGCTGATGCGCATGGCCGGCGGGGCCCTCGAGGGGATGAGCCTCGATGCGTTCCTGGCCCAAGCCGCCCGCTACGCCGACGAGGAAAACCTTTACACCCGCTGGTCCAGGGCGTGGTTCGAAGCCAGCCGGGACCACCCGATCGCGGTCAAAAGGGCACGCGAGCTGATGAGCTGGGTGAGCGACGGGAGCTACGACAGGATAAGGGCTGGGAATTACGTGCGCCGGGGCCAGGAACCGCCTCTACCCACCGAGCTGGACGCGGCCACATTGCATTACCGGGACCGGTTCTTGAAAATCCTGCAAGTCACCGCTGGTGGTGTCGAGCGCATGCTCGGACAGCTGGAGGACTGGCTCAGGTCGGAGGACGCCGGCGGCGGAGATGGCGATGGAGGTGGAGGCAAAGGCCCGGGGTCGGGGTCGAGCGGGCGATCTGGGACAAGAGGCCGCCGCTCCTCCTAAGTCCTGCATATATCAGTGGTTCTGGGTGCGCGAAAACGAACCGGTCGCGTTTTGGCGCAAAAAATTAGCAAAAGCGCAACAGGAACTGAGTACTGCACCCAAGTACTTGCATGTCGAGCGAGTACCGTCCACATGCCGGGCGGGCCCTCTGGGTGGACAAAGCTGAACTGGTCCTTTATGTGACGCCAACCGCGTCTGCCTGATAGCTTGCGGCCATGGACAAAGCCATGCCAATACGACAGATCGGGTCCCTCGACGTCTCTTTGGT
>JASHVH010000290.1 GCA_030039575.1 Acidimicrobiales bacterium
GGCAGCGAGGTCGTCCAGGTGCACGCGGCGGGGGCCGTGCGGGTCGTACCCGAGTTGGCGGAGTTGGGCGACGTCGACACCGCCGTCGTCACCCTTTGGCACGAGAACGAGTGCCTCACGGTGATCGACAACAGCCGGCGAGCCACCTATGGCTATGACCAACGGGTGGAGGTGCTGGGCGGCGAGGGGCTGGCCGCGTCCCAGAACCCCTTGGCCAACACGGCCCTGACGCGCGATGCCAGTGGGACGAAACTGGCCACCCTGCCTTACTTTTTCATCGAGCGCTATACGGCCTCTTACGTCCGCCAGTGGGAGGCCTTTGTCGCCGCCCTCAGTTCAGGTGGGGCGCCGCCAACGTCGGGCCACGACGGGCGGGCGGCCCTGGTGCTCGGGTTGACGGCCAAACGCTCGCTCGCAGAGCGCCGTCCCGTCCGCGTGGCGGAGGTCGACGAGCTCCCGAAATCGGCAGGCCAAACCGGCTGAACCAGGCGGGCGGGGACTGCCCAAGAACCACTTCTCCGGCGCGGGTTCGCCGGGCCGGTCCCCAGAGGTGCCCGCTGATCGTCAGGTGGTGGTTGGGAAGTGGTACGAGGCTCCCGTCGACGCTTTGGGCGCCGGCCAACGCGAGGTCACCACCTTCGCTCTCGTGTAGAAGGAAACCCCCTCGGGGCCGTGCACCCGGCGCTCTCCGAACAGCGAGTCTTTCCAGCCTCCGAACGAGTAATAAGCCATAGGTACCGGGATGGGCACGTTGATGCCGATCATGCCGACCTTGACGCCCCGGTGGAACCGTCGAGCGGCCTCCCCTGAAGATGTGAACAGAGCCGTGCCGTTCCCGTACGGGTTGGCGTTGATGAGAGCGATGGCCTCATCGGCAGTGCCGGCCCGCAGCACGGACAGCACGGGCCCGAAGATCTCGTCCCGGTAGACCTCCATGGCCGGGGTGACCTGGTCGATGATGGTGGGCCCCACGAAAAAACCGTTCTCGTGACCGGCAATGCGGATGCCCCGGCCGTCAAGGGCCAAGCGCGCCCCAGACTGTTCGCTGCGGTCGATATAACCGACGATGCGCTGTTTGGCATCGCGTGTTATGACCGGCCCCATTTCGCTCTGTTCGTCCCGCCCGGGCCCCACCCTTATCCCGGCCCCCTTGTCCCGGAGCACGCCGACCAGCGCGTCGCCCGCTTCACCGACGGCGACGGTGGCCGAGATGGCCATGCACCTCTCTCCGGCCGAACCGAAGGCGGCCGCCACCACGTGGTCGGCGGCAAAGTCGAGGTCGGCGTCCGGCAGGACCACGGCATGGTTTTTGGCCCCCCCGAGCGCCTGCACCCGCTTACCCGTGGCCGAACCTCTCGAGTAGACGTAACGGGCGATGGGGGTCGAGCCCACGAACGAGACCGCCGATATCCCGGGGTGGTCGAGGAGGGCGTCGACGGCCACCTTGTCGCCGTTCACCACGTTGAAGACCCCGTCCGGCAACCCGGCCTCAGCCCATAGCTCGGCGATCAGCATGGAGGCCGACGGGTCGCGCTCGCTCGGCTTCAACACGAAGGTGTTCCCGCAGGCGATCGCGATCGGGTGCATCCACATCGGCACCATCACCGGGAAATTGAACGGGGTGATCCCGCACACCACCCCGAGCGCCTGCCGGTAGGAGAACATGTCGACCCCGGTCGAGACCTGGTCGGAGTACTCGCCCTTCAAGAGCTGTGGGATCCCGCAGGCGAACTCCACTACCTCGAGCCCGCGCTGGACCTCCCCCCGGGCGTCCGAGATGACCTTGCCGTGCTCATCTGAAACCACGCCGGCCAGTTCTTCCGTGCGGGCGTTGACGAGTTCCCGGAACGAGAACAGCGTCTTGGCCCTCGTGCTCAGCGAGGAGCCCGACCAGCGCTCGAAGGCCTCCGAAGCAGCCTGGACGGCCGCGTCGACCTCTTCAGCGGACGCAAATGCCACCTCGGCCGTTTGCTCTCCGGTGGCGGGGTCGAAGACCGGGCCGCTGCGGCCCGACGTCCCTTCCACCGGCTTCCCGCCGGTCCAGTGCCCTATAACTCTCATCACTTTTCCTCCACTCCACGAGCAGCCCCCACTCCACGAGCGGGCGCTGTCTCTTTCACGTAGCCCCAAAAGACCTCTATAAATAACGCCGCTGGTCAGCCTTGCCGGCCTCATAGGACTTACGGGCCTGGACGGTGCTGTCCAGGTCTGACACCTCAGCCACGGCTACATCCCACCAGGACTCGCTCGAGGGAGCAGGGACCAGCGGCTCGGTTTCTATTTCGACGAGCACCGGGCCGGCGGCCGACTTCGAGTCTTCGAGCGCCGCCCTCAGCTCGTCGATCGTGCTGACACGCGACGCGGCAACTCCGAGGCTCCTGGCGTTCGCCGCAAAGTCGAGCGGGAGCGGGGCGCCGTCGAGCCGGCCCGTTGACTTGTCCCGGTACCGGTACCACGTGCCGAACCGCTGCGCCCCGACTGATTCCGACAGGGCCCCGATCGACGCAAAACCGTGGTTGTTGACCAGTACGACGGTCAGTTTGACGTTTTCCTGGACTGCCGTTACCAGTTCCTGCGCCATCATCAGGTACGAACCGTCCCCCACCATGACATAGACGTCCCGGTCCGGGCTCGCCAGCTTCGCCCCCAACCCGCCGGCGATCTCGTACCCCATGCAGGAGTACCCGTACTCGACGTGGTAACCCTTCGGGTCCCGGGTGCGCCACAGTTTGTGCAGGTCGCCCGGCATGGAGCCCGCGGCGCAGACAACCACGTCACGAGGGCCGCTCACGTCGTTGACGACCCCGATGACCTCTGACTGAGCCGGTAATGGGCGGTGCCCGAGCCTGTACGCCTGCTCGACGGTGGCGTCCCACTCCTTGGCCAGCCTGCTGGACTCCTCCCGGTAGGAAGGGTCGACCGACCACCCCCAGATGGCCTCCCCCAGCTCGGCCAGCACTGTCCGGGCGTCGCCGGTCACGGCCGTCCCGGCGTTCTTGGCGGCGTCGAAGCGCGTGATGTTGCAGTTGATGAACCGGGCCCCCGGCGCGAACGCTGTCCTGGAGGCGGTGGTGAAGTCGCTCCAGCGGGTGCCGATACCGACCACGACGTCGGCCTGACGGGCCAGGGCGTTGGCCGCAGTAGTCCCGGTCGCCCCGATAGCGCCGACCGCCTGGGGATGGTCGTAGGGGAGGGAACCCTTGCCTGCCTGGGTCTCCGCCACGGGGATGCCCGTCGCCTCGGCGAACGCGCGGAGGGCGGCAGTGGCCTCGGAGTAAATGACGCCTCCACCAGCCACTATCAGCGGCCGGCGGGCGGTCCTCAGTTCGTCGCGGGCCCGCGCCAGCGCTGAGGGGTCAGGTACCGGTCGGTCCACGTGCCAGGTACGGGGGGCGAACAATTCCTCGGGCCACTCGAACGCCTCCACCTGGACGTCCTGGGGGAGGCACACGGTGACGGCACCGGTCTCGGCCGGGTCGGTCAGTACCCTCATGGCCCCGAGCAGGGCATCGGGCAACTGCTCAGGGCGTTCGACCCGGTCGAAGAAGCACGACACCGGACGGAAGGTGTCGTTGACCGACACATCGGGGAAGCCGAGGTGCTCGAGTTGCTGGAGCACGGGGTCGGCCACGCGGGTGGCGAAAAGGTCGCCGGGGAGCAAGAGCACGGGCAGCCGGTTGATCGTCGCCAGCGCGGCCCCGGTGACCATGTTGGTGGCGCCCGGGCCGATCGACGAGGTACAGGCCAGGGTGGACAGCCGGTTGCGCATACGGGCGTACGCCACTGCAGCGTGGACCATGCCTTGTTCGTTCCGAGCCTGACGGTAGAGCAGCGCCCCCGGTGTCTCGAGCTCCGCCTCGAGCAGGGCCTCGCCGAGCCCTGCCACATTTCCGTGGCCAAAAATCCCGAAACAGCACTCGACCAGACGGTGCTCCTGGCCGTCCCGCTCGCTCCGTTGCTGGGCCAAGAAGCGGATGGTCGCCTGCGCCACGGTCAGCCGGACAGAACTCATTGCGTACCTCGATCAGTATTGGCCCGATCAGTATCGGC
>JASHVH010000291.1 GCA_030039575.1 Acidimicrobiales bacterium
GGGGTCAAGAGCGGCTACGTGCTCCAGTGGGCGCAGCCGTACCAGTTCGCCACCACCCCGAAAAAACAAACTCAAATGTTCATAGACACGTCTCGCCTCACCCTGCCCCAGGCCCTGCACATCGTGGCCGGCATCAGGTCCCTGTAAGGACCGAGCTCCTCGGCTGGCCTCTCAGTACGGCGAAAGCCGTGACCTCGTACAAGACGTCTGCACCGGGAAGTGCAAGACCTTGCGCTTCCCGGTGCCAGCACGTGGGGCCGGGCGCTCGAGCTCATTGCGCCACGAGGACGCCCCGCAACTCCCGCCTCGAGCTGATGCCGAGCTTGGCGAACACGTTGCGCATGTGGTACTCGACGGTGTTCACGCTCACATAGAGCTGCCCCGCTATCTCTCGGTTGCTGAGGCCCTTGGCCACCAGCGAGACCACATCGCCTTCACGGTCGGTCAGGTCCAACGGCGACCGCCCGGCGGTGGCGGGTGCGCCGATACCCGCCTGGGCTAGGGCCTCTTCCACTCGTTGAGCATATGGGGCCGCCCCCACGGACGTTAAGAGGTTATAGGCCTCCCGGAGCTGGTCCACCGCCTCGCGTCGCTCGCCCACGGCTTGCAGTAAGGAGCCGAAACCGAAGTGGATCATGGCGTGGTCGAGGAGCGGGACGTGAGGGCCGATCAATGCGATGGATTCCCGGTACTCGGCCACCGCTTGTTCCGTACGGCCTTCGGTGGCGCTCAGGTACGCCTGCAACGCCATGATCCGAGCCGAGAAGCTGAGGCCCCGTTCCGCGGCCGCCTGACGGAACCGCGACAGCTCCGCGCGCGCCGCCCCGACCTGGCCCAGGTCCAGCAAAGCGGCGATGAACGTCGGCGTCCACACCAGCGAGCTGATCTTGGACCAGCCGTAATCCTCGCTGTTGGCCTGGCGTTGGAGCGCCTCGACCACTTTCGCCGGCTCGTTCTTGACCCGGGCGAGGGCAGCCTCTGCCTGTATGGCCGTCCCGGTGGCCTCGGGCGTGCCCAGTTCCCTGGCTGCGGCCTGCGCGGCGGCGAGTTGCGCTTCAGCTTCCGCCCACTGGCCCCTTGACGCCAGCAACCTCGACAGCGTGGCATGGACCTGCGCTTCGACCCACGTGCGGCGCTCGTCTGACAGCAAGGACAGGGCAACCCGGCTCTGGACGAGCGCCTCGTCCCATTCGCCGGCGTCGAACAGCAGCTGCGAGAGGTGAAGGTGAGCGCGCGGGAGTTGTGTTGTGGCCACGTGGCGGGCCAAGCGCACGGCTGCCCGCAGGTCGGCTATCCCTGGAGCCAGGTGCCCGGCGTAGCGGTGCAGTGTGCCTCTGGTGATGACCAGGTCGACGTCCGCTGGCTCGGCCCGCTCAGGGTCGGCGGGCAGACGACCGGACAGGCGCTCGAGCCCGGCAGGGGCACCACGCAACATTGCCTCGCCCAAGGCCGCCGACATTGTGGCCGTCCGTTCCACGCTCGGCTCGACCGGCCAGTAGGCGAGGGCGGCGGAGGCCGCGTCCACGGCTTCGCGGGCTCTGACCTGCGCCACGTAAACCACTGAGAGCTGTGCCAACGCGTCGGCCGCCGTCGCGGTCTCTGCCACCAGACCGGGGCTCAGCGGCCGGCTGCCCCCCAAGCCGGCTGCTTCGGCCAGGAGCCTTTCAGCCAGTACGGGCTCTCCTTGGTCCCAGGCCACCATCCCCAGCACCAGGCTGCGGGCCGGCCCCCGCGGGCACTCCTCGAGCCGCGGCCGGAGGGCATTGACTTGCGCGGTCTGGCCGGCGGCCAGCAGCAGCCTGGCGGCGCGCAGGAGCCTCGCCTCAGCCCGTTCAGGGGCCGAGCTCAGCCGTGACGCGGACAACAGGTGCGCTGCGGCGGTACCGAAATGGTGGCTACGGGCCTCGTCCGCCGCCATCGCCTCTACTTCATCGGCCAAGGCGTCGTCGGCGGTGTCGGCGGCCGCCACCCTGTGCGCCAGGGCCTGGCCACTGGTTACCTCTGTCGCGGCGCGGTGCAACTCCTGGCGCCGGCTCGGGGCCAAGTCGCTGTAGATGGCAGCCCGGTAAATGGGGTGCGAGAAGTCCAGGAGGCCTTGGCCGTTGCCCGCCTGCCAGGTCACGAAGCCGGTGGAGACCAGGCTGTCCAGGGCACGCGAGGGTTCGGCAACCCCGCCGACCCGGGCCACCACCTGGAGAGGGGCACCGTGATTTAGCACGGCCAGGGCGGCGGCCAGGCTGCGAGCACCGTGGGGAAGCTCGGCCAGGCGGGCCACGGTGGCCGCCGCCAATGATCGGGGCACGGGAAGGTTGCCGTCGGAGCCGGCGAGCTGGGCGGGCGTGAACTCGCTGAGCAGGGTCCGGGTGTACAGAGGATGCCCTCCGGTGTGGCGGTACAGACGCTCAGCGGCAGCCGGCGAGAGGCTGACGCCGCCGGCGCGCGCCATTTCGGAAACCTCGGCCAGCGTGAGCGGTGTCATGGTGATTACCAGGCAGCGGCTTGGGTCGGACCGGAACCGGTCCCAGCTATCGTCTGGGGCGGGCTTGGGGCGGCTCGTCACAACCATGAGCAGCCTGTCCTGGCTGAGGCGGCGGGCTGCCACCAGGAGAGCAGCGCGCGACTCGTGGTCGGCCCAGTGGAGGTCCTCGACCGCTAACGCCACCGGCCCGGCTGACTGCAGGCGGCCCAAGTATTCCAGGAGCTCGAGGCCGGCGGGGAACACGGCGGTAGCCTGGCGCACACCTAGTTGCTCCAAAAGGTTGAACGAGATGTCGGAGGCGAACTCGTCCGACTCGGCGGTAACCACGGTGAAGTCCTGGGGCAAGGCCCGCAGCGCCTGGCGCAGCAACGACGTCTTGCCCGAACCCGCATCGCCCTCTACCCAAACGACCGAAGGCCGATGTTCGGCGGCCGACTTCGCCGCCACCGAGACGGCGGCGAGTTCCAAACGACGACCGACGAAATCCACGGGTCCGGGCGGGGTAACTTGCACTCCAGTGGGCCTCCTACGGTTTCGCAGGAGGACCGGCACAGCCTCCCGCGTTACTGTTCTACTTTAGCCACCGGCCTGTGGACCCTGTGCTTGGCCCGCCATTGGGGAAATTGCCGAGCAATTCGTTCTGGAGTAACAGTGCGTTGTTCTCGGCTCGAGGGTGCCTTCAGATCCGGTCATAAGGGCCACGTGTTTCGAGGGACAAGCACTTGAAGTTGAGTTGCTGGTGAAACTAGTTATTGGCGCCGCGAAAACCCGCGACAACCAAGCGTCGAGGTGCGACAACAAGCGGTCCTGGCGCAACGAAAGGATGGTCACGTGCCCGAGTAAGAGGACACGACGGCCAAGTGGCTCGTTCCGGTTGCCGGCACGGCGGCCGTACCCCCGTAACCGTCCCGGGCAAGTTGGGCCAGGGCCCCGAAGACGTAGAGGGTGCCCTGGTAGCTCACGTAGACAGGTAACGAGACGCTCAGGAGGATGCCACCGGCGATCTCGGCGTCGGTCAGGGACAGGCCAACGGAGCCCCGTAGCACTATGGCCTTGTCGCTCTTTTCCACCCTCCCGAGCTCGGCCGGGGTTGAGATGCCGAAGGCCCTGCCCCCGGCGAAGACGTAGAAGGTCCCCGACGAGTCGACGATGGCCCCGTCAGCGCGGGTGCTTAGTGCACTCACGGCCTCCCCGGCAACGCCGGCCGTCGAACCCGTCCTAAGGCCGGCCAAGGACGGTACCGTAACCACCAGAGCGGCGTCGTAGCCGTCCGAGAAAAACTGGCGCGAGGTCGAGAAACCGTGCAGCTCGCCGTCGGGGCCGGCGACGTAGATGGTGGCGCGGCCGTTCACCGAGTTAGTGGAAAGGAGCGTGCCGGGGCGGACGCTGGCCATCGGAGGGGGAGTGCCGGCCGGGGCGGCCAAGACCTTGGCGTGGTCGACTTTCTCCACTGCCCGGAGCCGGCTGGCCGATGCCAGGAAAGCGCGGCCGCCGGCCAAGACGTAATCGCCCCTGCCGAACGTTACGATGGCCCCGTTGGGGTAGGAAACGTCGGCATCAGGGAACGCTTTCAGTGGAGGGGTCGTCGTTGTCGTTGCGGGCAGGGTGCCGTTTAAGGAGGGGGCGGCCACGACCAAGCCGTCGGTCAGCCCTGACGGGGTGGTGACCTGGGTGGCTGTGTCCGTGAAGCTGGCAGTTACGGTGTATTTGCCTGGCGCGAGGCCGTCCGGTCCCCGGCAGCTTGTGGCCGTGGTCGGGAAGCTTATGCTGCAGAGGGCGAGCCCACCCGGCGTCGTCGAAAAAGTGACGCTTCCGTCCGATGAAGTTGGTATGCCAGACTCGCCGAAGGTGGCCGCGTTGCCGTAGCTGGTCGTGGCCGAGCTTGACCCGTCGACCGTTAATGACGAGAACAGCGGGGCCACCGTTATGGCGGCCGTGCCTAGAAGCGACTTGTACCCGAGGTTGTCCGTCAGGGTGTAGCTGAAGCTGTCAAGTCCGACAAAGCCGGCTTCCGGTGTGTAACTGAAGGACCCATCAGGGTTCACTGTCATTGTGCCCTTGCCGGGGGCGCTAACGAGTTGGGCCGTCCACGACGTCACCGTCGGATTGGTGTCGGAAACGCCAGCTTGCAAGCTGCCGGTCGGCTCGGTCAGAGGGATGCCTTCGCTCGCCAGGTAGGACTGGGCCCGGGCAACGGGCCGCGTCGGCTGCACCGCCCCGGCATTGCAAGCCATACCCGGCGGGCTGGTCACGCCTCGTTGGTCCGTTGTCGAGCAGAGAGCGGTCCCGATGCCGTCGAGCGTGACCGAGGTCGGGTTGAGGATGGCCCCTATGGCAGGATCACCTTCGAGCGGCGCGATCGTGTCGGTCGGCCCGCCATTGTCGGCCAGGGGCCCGAGCAGGCCCGCCAGGCTGGTACCCCCGTCGATGTCACCTGTGGCCGGCGGGCTCGACATACAGGTGCTATCGCTTCCGACGTTGTAGCCCTCATCGTTCCAGCTCCCGGCTACCTGGTCGCAGCCCCCGCTGAAGATGTCGGCTGCGGCCCACACCGTCCCGAAGCCACCAGAATCGCCATTGTCTATCGACGCACCGTCCCGCGCCTGGTTGGCTGAAAAGGTCGATGCGCTGACGACAACCGTACCGGGACCTGCCTCTGAGTTGTCGATAGCCCCGCCGTGGCTGGCGGTGTTGGCCGAAAAGGTCGAGGCGCTCACGCGAACGGTACCCTCAAAAGAGAAGTTGCTGATGGCCCCGCCGTCGCCGGCTGTGTTGGCCGTGAAGGTGGAGGCCGTGACAGTCAGCGTGCCCTTGCCGGCGAAGTCGCCGTTGTCGACGGCCCCGCCATCGCGGGTCGTGTTGTTGCCCGAGAACGTCGAGGCGGTGATGCTGACAGTGCCGGTGCCGCCCATGATGGCGTTCGCGATCGCGCCACCAACAACAGAGCCGGTGTTGCCAGAGAAAGTAGAGGTACCGACGCTCAGGGTGCCGTTGCCCTCGAAAGCGTTACTGATGGCCCCGCCGGCGGCGGCCGCGTTGTCGGAGAAAGTAGACCCGGCGATGCTGACGGTGCCATCACCGCCCAACTGGCCATTGTCGATCGCCCCGCCAATCTGGGTCGTGTTATCTGAGAAAGTGGATGCGGTAACGGTGAGGGTGCCGGTGTTGCCGTCTGCGTCACCGTTGCCAACTGCGCCGCCTTCGGTGTCGGCCGCGTTGCCAGTGAGAGTGGAATTGGCAATGGTAACCGCGCCGCCGGCCGCGTTCTCGATGGCGCCACCGTCACCGGTCGTGTCGTTGTTGCCGTTTTCGATCGTGATGCCGTCGATGTCGATGAACACGTCCCCGATGGTCAAGATCGCCCCGTCACAGCTCGAGGTTGTGCAGCCGGTGGCACTACCGTCGTTGCCGTTGAGGATGGGGCCCGCGACGCCCGGCGCCGGCTCGAGTGTCAGCGGCATCGTCGCCGACGTGCCGGTCGTGTTCACCGTCCAATTGCCCGTATAGTCGGCTTCGCTGGTCCCGGTCCCGCCCGGGGTGGCCAGGTAGACGACGTCGCCGGCGGCGGCCAGGGAAAGTGCCTGAGCGAGTGTGCATTGGTCGGCCGCGGTAGCCGCGTTAGGGCAAGTAGCGGGGGAGGTGGCCGCCCCGTCCGCGAAGGCGTACAGGCCGGCTCCGGCGGCAGACGCGAGGGTGGCCACGCTGGACACCATGGTCAACATCAGCGAAAGTGAAAGGCCGGCGGCCGCGGCCCGGCCCCGGTCGGCTCTCCTTTCTCTGCTGTGCGGTCGAACGGGCGAGCGTCTTCGCCCCGTTAGCGGAGGCGGTCCATACGCGAACTGACCTCTACTGCTCCTGCGCACTGCTCTCAGTGCGGGTTCCCGCCAGCATCGCTGAACAGTTTCAGTGTGTTGTCGCCGTCATCGACGAAGAGGAGCCCCCGATTGGCGGGGGCGATGGTGACCCCGAACAGGTCGCCGGCCGCCCCGGCCGGGTCGACCTGGACGGTGTCGGCTTGGTTGCCATCTGGGGTCGTCTCCACGGCATTGCCGTCGCCGCCGTTCACGGTAATTACGTCGCCGTTCGGCGCCAACGTCATCCCGAGTGGGCCATTAATTGAGCCCCCGCTCGTAAGCGTGCCTCCCCCGTTGGCCACAGGCGTAAGTCGCGACGCGGCAAAGGGGATGGTGGCGATGCGGCTGTTGACAGCGTCGGCTACATAAAGGGTGCCGTTGAAGCCAAGGGCCACGCCCGTGGGGCCTATTACCGCAGCGGACGAATTGAGCTGCTCGGCGAACCCGGTCCCTATTACGGTCGAACCCAGCATTACCGGGTTTTGCCCGGGTGGGAGAGCCACAAGTATGCGTATAACCGTTCCCTGGTCAGCCGCGGTGCCGCTGGCGGCCGGCATGTTGTCGAGCCCATTGAGCACGTTGGTCACGAATAGCTGAGCCAACGAACCGACCTGTTGGACAGTCATGTCCCACGGGCCGTTTATATCCCCGCCAGACCAGGTTTCGACGGGGACGCCATTGCTGTTCAGCACGATGAGGCAACCGGGCTCGAGATTGCCCATCCCGGAACTGGTCACCGGGAGGCTGCCCACGACGACGAAGCCGCCGGCCAACACGGTGAGGGCCGTAGTCAGCCCCACCCCTCCAGGGCAGGTGCCGGGAAGGGTGCTCGGGCTGACCTGGGCGAACAACGACTGGTTGCCATCGGGAGCAATTTCCACGATTGTCGAACCCGTCCCCTGCAGGTTCGAGCTGGCATTGAAGTTGCTCACCAGCGTGTCCCCCTGGACGAGCAAGCCGGTGCTCTGCGGGACATTGACGATCCCGTAGGGGTTAAGGTCACCATTTACTGCTGGAATCGTGGACGAAACCGTGCTAACAGTGTTGAACCGGGACAAGAACGCGGCAGAGGGGGACGCGGCCGCTGGTCCTGCGACTACGGCCAATGCGGCGCACGTTGTGACGGCCACGCCGGTCGCTGGTGCCAATCGGCGGGTGGGACGGGCGCGGACGACGTGGGCACGCGAGAGGAGCGATTTTAGGCGTGAAACGAAGTCGTGGCGTATTACCAGGGTCTTGGGCTGCCGATGCATGACGACCTCCTGGAGGTTTTCGAGCGCGCAGTGGAGAGCCGCGATAAGGGCCCTCGGTTATCCTTGATGTACGGGCGAGCGCAGCCATTGGATTTGGCCGCCGAAAATATCTCTAGGGCCAGCCCGTTCGTTGTTGGGCGCACATTCCGGAACCGTCGGAAGCGAGAGAGGGCAGTTTCCTTTGTCTATATTTGTCTATATTGTCGCTCAGTTTGACCTTTTCGCCCCATTTGGTCTCGCGGCGCGGTGCGGTTGGGACCACGTGCGCAAGTGCCCAAAGGCCGGTCGGCCCGGGCCTAGCCCTCGCTAAGTGGCTCCTTGTCGTCGTCGATGTACAAGCGCTCCAAGGTGAAGACGACCCTGTGGGCTCCCGACTGGCACCGCACGTAGACCTCTTCCATAAGGTCGTGCAGTTGGGACTTAGTGAGGGGGAGCGCTTGCATGTGGTCGATGATCTGGCTGGCGGCCTGTTCGCATATCGCTATTTCCAGCTCGGCCCGGCCCTCGGGAGTCCTGCGCTTCATCGCCAGCTCGGCCAGACGGTCCGCCATCTGCTCGGTCGTCGGGGCGGGAGGGGACGGAGGCTCCGTCCAAAGCTCGACGTGGTAGAGGTAGTTCGTGCCCTCCAGGGCTCCCTCGAGCGCGGGCCGCTCGGCCTGTTCCTCCATCAGGGGCGTTTGGGAGTGGCCGGAAGCCGCCCGACTAGAGGTACTACCATCATCGCCGGCGAAACTTAGCACGGGCGCTGGGATTTCGGCCGCCATGCGGCCCAAAACGGCCAGGTCTACCGTGCACACCTGTGATGGGGCCCATGCTGTCGCCTGGGCCCGCCGGCCTTGTGTGGCACCCGATCAGCACACCAAGCGGCTTGCGCTTTCCTATGGCCAACTGGCGTCACTCCTGCTAGCAGGTGCTCTGGTCGTCCCGTTAGCCACAGCCCGAGGTGGTGGTCAACGACAGGACGGGAAACCTGCTGGCAGCAATGACAGCCGGCGCCAAAGGCGCAATTGTTCCTTTTGGTGCTGCCTCGCCAATTCAGTTTGTGACTGAAGACAGCCACCGGTCGTCACATAAAAAACCGAAGTGCTCACCTGGTTCAATCAAGGAGGTCCCATGTCGCCGAAGGCTAGCCCGATCGTTTTTATCCATGGGCTGTGGCTGCACTCGGCCTCGTGCCAGCCGTGGCTCCAAGCCCGGGGGCTCTAAGTGGACCTCGGCCTGGCCGGTCGTGTTGCGGTGGTAACCGGGGCCAGCCGCGGGATCGGTCTGGCCGTCGTCCGCGGCCTCCTCGACGAGGGCGCCCAGGTCGTGGCCGGCGCCCGTTCGTCTTCGCCCGAACTCGACAACCTCCTCGGTTCGGGCCGGCTGCGCAAGGTCGAGGTTGACCTGGCCAGCCCGGCCGGGCCGGGCCGCCTGGTGGACTTCGCCGGGGAAAGGATCGACATCCTGGTCAACAACGTTGGCTCCGCACCACCTCGGCCGGGTGGCTTCGTCAGCGTCACCGACGACCAGTGGGAGCAAACGCTAGGCCTGAACCTGTTGGCGGCCGTCCGGACCACACGGAGCACGGTCCCGGTGATGCTAAAGGCGGGGAAGGGGTCGATCGTGAACACTTGCTCGGTGAACTCGAGCCTCTCCGACCCGACCGTCATCGACTACAGCGCCGCGAAGGCCGCGTTGGCGAGCTTCTCCAAAGCGCTCTCAAAGGAACTGGCCCCGCGCGGCATACGCGTCAACACCGTCAGCCCGGGGCCGGTGGCCACCGACCTGTGGCTCGGTGACGAGGGGGTGGCCGCCACGCTGTCGCGTGCCAGCGGGGCAAAAGCGAGGGACATCGTTGACCAGGCCGCCCATCAGTCCCCCACGGGCCGGTTCACCCAACCGAGCGAGGTCGCCGACCTCGTCCTGCTGTTGGCGAGCGACCGGACCGCGAACGTCACTGGTGCCGATTTCCGGGTCGACGGCGGGCTCATCCCTACGTGGTAGACACCCGAACCGGATAACTGGGTGGAGTAGTCAAGTGGGTGCGGTGGTCTGTGACGGCGTGCCGGTCTTTAGACGGTCTCGACGCGAATGCGCTTGCCTGTCGCCTTGACGCCGAACGTTGGGATCCGGAGGGGGTAGGTTGCTGCCATGGAGACGTGGGACGCGATCCGGGCGCGGCGCAATGTCCGTGCCTATTCCGACCGGCCGATAAACCAGCCCGACCTCGAACGCATATTGCGCGCTGGATGGCTGGCGCCTTCGGCCAGCAACCGCCAACACCGTGACTTCGTGGTGTCCTCTGACCGTGACCAGCTCGGCCAGTTGGCGGAGGTGTGGCAGGGGGCCCGTCATGTGGCCACTTCGGCTGCCACCGTGGTGGTCGTAATCCCGGCCTCGACCGGCGCTCGCGACCGTGAGCTTGACCAGTTCGACGCTGGGCAGGCCGTGATGGCGATGATGATCGCGGCCTCGGACTTAGGTATTGGCAGCGGGCATGCCTCGGTGGGCGACCAGGCCCGGGCTCGGCGGATCCTCGGGTTGCCCGAGGACCAAGAGTGCGCCTACATGGTGGCCTTCGGCTACCCGGCCGACCGGCCGTTGGCACCATTGACCAAGCCAAACCGGCGCCCGTTCGCAGAGGTCGTCCACTGGGCGAAGTGGTGACTGGGGGTTGAGCCGGCTCGGGCCGGCGGTGCTCGCAATTATGCGTCGGCGGCGTGGGCCCGTTCGAACGACCAGATTTCGCGTGACGCGTCGATTTCTTTAGAGGTGCGCCCGAGGAACGCGCGTAGCGGGAGGCGCATCCGCCCGCCCGGCCACGTGTGGCCCGCCCCTCCTCACGGGAACTTGGGTGCCTGGAAGGGCACTGGCACTCTCTACGGTCAAATCCCGCGGGCCGCCGCGATCCGACCGGAACCGATGGCCTTTAGGAACGTGGCGTAGTCCCGTTCGGTCTGGTTGGCGTAAGCCACGCTGAAGTCGGCAATGGCCTGGTCGAAGCTATCGCTGGTGCCGAGGTACGACGCGATCGCGATGCGGTCCCCCCAGCGGGCGTGGGCCCGCGCCAGGGTGGCTCCGCACACCCTGGCGTAAATGCCCGTCCCGGCCGGGTGCATGTGGTCGGTGTCCAGGCTGCCTTTCCAGTCCTGGAACTGGCGGACGTAGTAGTCCCTGTTCACCCCGTCCAAGCCCTTTATGCGCTGCCAGCCGAGGAAAATATCGGTCGCCGCTTGCATGACCCGTTGCCCGGCCACCACCCTCTCCCCGTGGTGGCTCTGACGGCTGGGGCCCAAAAAGCGTTCCAGGACTGAGGCCTGGGCCTCCTTAACCTGGAGGAACAACGGGTCCTGGTGGTCGCGGCCGACCAGCAGCAAGATGTAGCAGCGGGTGCCGACACTGCCCACGCCGACCACCTTGCGGGCCGCGTGCACGTAGCGGAACTCTTCCAGCGGGTGGCCGTGGTGGCTGAGGGTGCGCCGGTACGACGCGAGAAGCCTCTTGATCAGCGGGGTGGGGTTTTCCCACTCCGACCCGGGCACCACCAGATCTTCAATGGGCACGATCAGCGGCGGGTCGGCGACAATACGGAGGTCCCCTCCGTCCTTGCTCGTCCTTTTGGACAGGACCCTGGTCGAGTCCCGGCTGTATGCGTCAGATACCGTCTTCGCTGCTCTGCGGGCTTCGTCCCTGGTCAACTTTTTGACTCTGACCTGTTGGCGGAACAACTTCAGAAGTTGCGCAGCCTCGAGGTGGTCGTACCATGCTTCGAGCGTGGGCAAGCCGGCAGCCTCGCGCATCCGCCGGCGGTACTCGGCCACGGCGGTCAAGACCACGTCTCGCCGCTCGGCCGCACTGAAGCCCTTCTCGCGTCCCAAAACCTCAAAGCTGGCGGCCAGGCGTTTCACGTCCCACTCCCACGGGCCGGGCAGGGTCTCGTCGAAATCGTTGATATCGAACAGCATGCGACGTTCAGGCGACCCGAACAGGCCGAAGTTGGACAGGTGGGCGTCCCCGCACAACTGGACGGTGACCCCGGAAACCGGTGTTGTGGCCAGGTCGGCCGCCATGACCAGCGCTCCGCCTCGGTAGAAAGCGAACGGCGAAGCGGACATGCGCCCGTAACGGACCGGGACCAGCTCGGCCACCCTGTCCTGGGCCTGGTCCTCCAGCAGAGCTACCGGGTCGAGCCGGCCCGGTCCGGGACGCCACTGCCCGTGAGCCGAGCGCGGCGCCACCTTGCGGGACGACCGCCCCCGCTCCACGCGCTGCTGGACACTGAGGTGGGCCCTCCGCCAGGCGGGGGCGGACGAACCTTCCCGTTCCGAAACCGTAGTTACCCAGTGGTCTTCAGTAGTCGCCTCCGCAGTCATAAGCAGACCAGCCGCTCCTTCAGTCGACGAACAGTGATAATGGCAGAACTTCTAAGCCACAATTGAGCGCTCGAGGTCGAGCAACGGGCGGGTAGGTTCCAGCCCGAGCTCGGCCAGGGCCGAGCGCGCCCGTCGCACCACCGTCAGGGCTTCGCCGCGACGCCCTTGCTGCAGGAGCGCCGACGCCGCCCGCATATACCTGAAGTCGTCGTAGGGAGCGAACTCGATCGTCCGCTCCACGACCCGGCGCAGGGTATCGAGATCGCCCCGCCGGGCGGCTTCGGTGGCGCACATGTCCAGCAAGTCGAGCATTACCTGTCGGGCATTTTGGCGCGGCCGTTCCGCCCAGTCCTCGTAGAGGTCGTCGGGCAGGACATCCCCCTGGTAACGGGCCATGGCACCCCGGGCGACGGCGGTGGCGAGGGTCAGGTCG
>JASHVH010000292.1 GCA_030039575.1 Acidimicrobiales bacterium
CTCGAGGTCGGTAGCGCTCCCGTCCACGGGGAAGAGCGGGCCTCTCTCTTCCAACGCTCAGGCGTTGAACGTCCGCTCAATCGCGTCCCACGTTTCCCCCGCGACAGTCGACATAGTCGCGAAGGGCTCGAACGGCCAGGACGAGGGCACGGGGATGGTGCTCACGCCCTCAGGGCTCGTGCTTACGAACAACCACGTGATCGAGGGGTCGACGGACGTCACCGCACAGGTGGACGGAAAAGGCCGGACCTACGAAGCGGCAGTGCTAGGCACCGACGCTGAAGACGACGTGGCGCTGCTCCAGATGAAAGGCGGGTCCAAATTCAAGACGGTGGTGGTGGGGGATTCATCGGGGATCACCGTCGGTGACCCCGTCGTCGCCATCGGCAACGCCCTCGGGCTCCCCGGTCCCGAGACGGTGACCAATGGCATCATTTCCGCTACAGGTCGCTCGATAACGGTCGGCGACCCGAGCTCGGGATTGACCGAGTACTTGAAGGACATGTTCCAGTCGTCGGCGGCCATAAACCCGGGTAACTCGGGCGGGCCCCTCGTCGACGCCGCCGGCAGGGTCATCGGCATGAACACCGCGGAGGAGTCAGGCTCAGGTTCGGGTCAGAGCGCCTCCAACGTCGGCTTTGCCATACCGATAAACGCGGCCATGTCGATCGCCCGGCAAATCGAGGTTGGTAAACGAAGCGCGACGGTCCAGATCGGCGCGCACGCCATAATGGGCGTCGAGGTTGAATCGGTGACGTGCGCCGAAGGGGAAGACGGGTGCACAGCTCTCGGCTCGTCGGCGTTCGGGTTGTTCGGCGGTGGCTCCTATACCCCTCCGGTGAGCGAGGGCGCGGTCGTGGCAGGTGTGGAGCCAGGGGACCCCGCCCAGGCGGCAGGCCTATCGGCGGGCGATGTGATCATTTCCGTAGACGGGGCCCGCATCAATTCGCCCGATGGCCTCACCGGTTTTATGAACTTCCAGAAGGTGGGCGAAAAGGCCACCGTCCAATGGGTAGACCCGAACGGCCAGCGCCGTTCCGCCACCCTGAACTTCGTCCAGGGCCCAAACGTTTAGGCCATCCGTGGCCGTCACCTCAGGCCTGTACCTCATGAGGAGGTTGCCCACCCCGGCGTCGCGGCCGACGGTGGGCCCTTCGTGGCCATGACCGAGGAGCCGGCGGGAGGCGCCTCAGTACACTACGGGGACCCGTGGGCGTCCCCGCCGGCAGACCGAGACCCGTTACGGCGGCTACGGGGTCACCTCGTCTTGCCCGTGACCGTTTGGATGACCGGGGACGGCGACGGCGCCAAGGACCTTGAGGAAAGTGGCGAAAAAATGCCGGCCGTGGGATTGACGGTATCGTCGGTCGTTGTCAGCCTGGGTGCGCCACCTATGCTCGCCGGCCTTATCAGCCCGGCGTCGGATTTAGCCGACGTTTTGGAGATAAGTACGTCGGGGCGCTTCGTCGTCCACTTGCTGAACAGTGTTCACCGGCGGTTGGCGCAGCACTTTGCCGGCACATTGGCGGCCCCAGAACATCTTCTGGTGACCCGGCCTTCAGCGCACGGCCCCGTGCTCGAGGCGGTGACGGACCGGATCCTGTGCCGGATGACGGGGAGCAAACCCTTCGGGTGGTCAACCCTGGTCGAGGCGGAGGTGGAGGGGACCGAGGTCGGCCAGCCGGGCAAAGGGCTGGCGTGGTACCACGGCGCTTTTCAAGTACTCGACTCGTAAATTCGGGCGCTGTGGCCGGGCGCCCGCCCTTTGGGGGTGACCCCGCCCCGATTATCGTGCCCTTTCCCCGCCAGCGGGGGTCTTTCCCGCCCGGGCGGGGCGGGGCTCGGAAATTCGGCCCTTCCCGGCCATTTTGAGGCGGCAAAAAGTGTCCGGACGCGACGGTGCCTGGACCTGGTCGGGGCGGTCGGGAACTTCGGCCATTTCTGGGGCGCCAAATGTGTTTTGGGGCTGCGAAGATATTGGCAACGACATTTTCCAGCCCCAGAAACACTTTTCAGCCCCTGTACAGGCCGCAAATCGCCCGGTCGCCCGGTCGCCCCGACGGCCCGGGCCGATAGGCCGGCACACCGAGGGGCCGGTAGGCCGGTAGGCCAGTAGGCCAGTGGGCTAGTGGGCTAGTGGGCCGGTCGGCCGGCGGGCCTGGCGCCGAAGCCGGGCTGACGGGCTGACGGGCTGACGGCCTAACAGCTAACGGGCCCTCGGACCGTCCCGCATGGCCCGGACGTGCTCTCCGGCGGCTTGCTCCAGTGCCCGGAGCATGGTCTTTACCGGAGTGTTGCCGAGAAGGGCCGGCCTCGTCGCAGCCCAAACGTGACGGACCGGTTCCTTGTCCTTCCGAAGGCGGCGCACGACCACCGAGTCATGGAGCACGCCCAGCCCCAGGGACGGGATCATGGCCACCCCGAGGCCGGCGGCCACGAAGCCTTGGGCCGGCCAGTACTCGTCCGCCTCCACCGTCCAGTGTGGCTCGTAGCCGGCGTTCCTGAACGCCTTGCTGGACGCCTCCTGGCAACAACCAACCCCGCACATGGTTTCCACCCAGTCGTCTTCTGCCAACTCGGCCAGGTCGATGACCCGGCGACCGGCCAGGCGATGGCCTCGCGGCAGCACCAGGCGGTACGGGTCGTCGAGCAGGTGTACCCATGTCAACCCGTCCCTCGGGGCCTCTCCCGCCGCGAAGTCCCCCACCGTTACAACGACATCGACCTCTCCCTGGCGCAACATGGGCATCGAATCGTCCCGTTCGGCGACCCGCAGGGCCACTTCGACGTGGGGCAGCTCTTGGCGCACCATGGCCAGCGCCGGCGGGATGAGAGAGGCCCCCGCAGTCGGGAACGAGACCACCCGCAATGTCCCGAGATTGCCGCTTTGCAGGGCGGAAATCGCGGCTTCTGCCTCCGCCACCTTTGCCATCAGGTCCCGGGCGTGCTCGGCGAGCAGGCGGCCCGCCTCCGTCGGCCGGATGCCGCGGCCGGCTCGCTCCAGGAGCACAGCCCCCGTCTCCCGCTCCAAGGCGGCGACGTGCTGGCTGACGGCGGACGGGGTGTAACCGACCTGGTCGGCCGCGGCCGTGACTGACCCGGTGTCCACCACGGCCTGAAGGGCGCGAAGACGACGCAGATCCATTCCCCCTTATCTTACAAGGGCGCTAAATCCTCTTTCAGATTTATTTGCTGGCGCTTCATCGTCGATCGGTGCACAGTAGTTGCATGGGCTATTTATCGCCTTTCTTGAATGAAGATCTAGCGAAGCAGCACGGCGCCGAGTTGCGCGCCCGGGCTGATTTGCATCACCGCGCCCGGGCGGCACGGATGGCCCGGCCGAGCCCAGTTGAACGCTGGAAATCGCGCTTGGGCTGGGCCTTGGTCAGGGCCGGCATGGGCCTTCTTTCCTTCCCCCCCGAGCCGTCACGGCCCCGGCCCGCGCGACGCGGGCCCTGGCGGTCCGGGCCCGCACAACAGCGCCCTTCCGTACGCGGCATTTCAGGGCTCGGCCGTGGCCTGAGCCCTGTC
>JASHVH010000293.1 GCA_030039575.1 Acidimicrobiales bacterium
ACACGCCGTCTTTCGTCAGCATTAGGCCCTGGACGATCCAGGGCTGGCGGCCGTTCTCGGTCAGCAACCAACCGGCCGTGTTCATGAAGAACGGGGCAATGGCAAACCAGCTAGCGAAAAAGAGGAACCGTCGGGACCGTTCCAGCCGGTGCCGCCAAACCGCCCAGCCTCCCCACAGGGCGAGGAGCAGGACGAGCGCCGCTATATAAGCCATGACTCGCATCGACCAGTACTGGATGAAGACGTTCGGGACGTAATTGCCGGGGCCGTACTGCTTCTGGTACTGGGCATTTAGCGAGGTGAGGCCCTCGACGGCACCGTTCCAGTGGTTGGTGGCGAGGAGCGAGAGCAAGTGAGGGATTTCGATGATCTGAGTTGGCGTGTGGTCGTTATTACCCCCGCCGATCTGGAACGCGGAAAACGAACAGGGTTGGCAGTTGGTCCACTGTGCCTCCGCGGCGGCGATCTTCATCGGTTGGTATGTGGCCTCGATTACGCCGAGCTCGCTACCCACGAACATGGCCAGGATTATGGCCGGCACGAGGACGACGAGCGAGATCTTGGCCGTGTGGCCGAAGGCCTCCACCGACTTCCCTTTTCGAAGGTGCCACGCTGAGACGGCCAGCATTATCAGTGCCCCTGTTACAGCAGAGGCCAGGAGGACGTGAGCGTAACCCCACAAGAAGACCGGGTTGGTGAACAACGAGCCAATATTGGTGAGCTCGGCCCGGCCCGTTTTCGAATTGATTGTATAGCCGACAGGGTGTTGCATCCACGAGTTCGCCATCATGATGAACGCGGCCGACAGGGTCGCGCCTGCTGCGACCATCCAGATGCATGCCAGGTGGATCCCTTTTGGCAGGCGGTCCCAGCCGAAGACCCATAAGCCCAGGAACGTCGACTCCAGGAAAAAGGCGGCCAGGCCCTCAAAGGCCAAGGGACCGCCGAAGACGTCACCCACGAAACGTGAGTAAGCCGACCAGTTCATCCCGAACTCGAACTCCTGGACCAGCCCGGTGACAACCCCTATCGCCACGTTGATGAGCAGCAGGGTGCCGAAAAACCTCGTCAACCGCCGCATCTCGGGGTCGCCCGTGCGGTGCCAGATGGTCTGCATAATGGCGACGAAAAAAGCCAGCCCGATGGTGATCGGGACGAAAAGGAAATGATAGACAGTTGTGGACGCAAACTGAGCTCTCGACAAGTCGACGGTCAGCATTAAAGGACCCTTTCTGTGGCGATTTCTGGCCGTTCTGCAGCGGTTTCTCGGGCGAAGCGAGTTTCGCGAACCTCGGTAAAGCGGCTCTCACGTTCCCATTGCCTGGCATAAAAGCCGCCGGCCGTCACCAACTGGCCGTGAGTGCCCCGCTCGACGACGCGACCCCCGTCCAGCACCAGGATCTCGTCCATCGTCCTCAGGGCCGCCAGCCGGTGCGTGATCATCACGGTCGTCTGGCCCCTGGTGACGTCGACCAGGTCCTCGACGAGTCCGTCAGCTGTGACCCCGTCGAGATGTTCCTCTGGTTCGTCAAGGATGAGCACGGGAAACCCGGCCAACAAAGTCCGGGCCACCCCTAGCCGCTGGCGCTGGCCTCCCGACATTCGGGCCCCGTGTTCGCCGACCTGGGTGTCGAGCCCGGCGGGGAGTTCGTCTACCCAGTCCGTGAGCCGGGCCCGCTCGACGGCAAAGTCCACTGCGTCGCCGCTAGCTTGGCGCCGGGCCAACAGGAGGTTCTCGCGCAGTGTGGTGTCGAATATGTGCGTGTCCTGCGCCGCCAGCCCCACGACGCGGCGGACGTCCTCGCCGGCCAGCTTTTCCAGTTCGGCCCCGTCCAGGGTGGCCGAACCCTCATAAGGCAAGAAGCGCAGCAACACGGCGGCCAGCGTCGACTTACCGGCGCCGCTGGGGCCGACGATGCCGACTCGGCGCCCGGGGGACAGGTCGAGGTCGACCCCGTCCAGGGCCCACGGCCTTTCCGATGAGTAGCGGGCGCGCAAGGCGCGCACGCGGAGGTTATGAGGGGCGGGGGCAAGGGGCTGGGGGACCTCAGGGTCGGCTACCACCGGGGGCGTGGCGGTCACGGCGAAGACCCTGGCGGCGCTGTGGCGGACGCGCTCCAGGCATTGAGCCGCCGCCGGCAGTCCCATCACGCTCTCGAAGGCCGCCAACGGGGTAAGGGCGAGGACCGCCAGCAGTGGGCCCTGGAGCCGTCCCGAGTGCACGGCCGGGACACCGACGAGCAATATGCCCCACACGGCCAGGCCGGTGAGGAGCGTGAGGAGGCCCGCTCCCACGCCGGCGGTTCGCGCCGTCGCGGTAGCTATCCGGGTGAGCTCGGCGTCGGCCGCCGAGACCCTGGCCAGTTGCGCATCGGTGGCACCAAACGCAACCAGCTCCGGCGCGCCCTCGAGCAGGTCCACCACCGACGCGCTCAGCTCGCCGCGAGCTGCCGCTTGCCTGTTTTCGCGCCGGCGGGCCAGGCAAAGTGCGTACCACGGCACAAAAGCGGCGCCGAGAAGGAGAGCCACCGCGAGCACGATGGCGGCAGCGGGCAGGAAGTACCAGAGAAAAGCGACGGTCGGGATCCCCACGACGAACGCGATCGCGAACGGAGGGACGACCCGGAGCATGAGGTCCGACAACGTGTCCACGTCGCCGACCAGCCGGGCCAGCAAGTCCCCGCTGCGGAAAGCGGACAGCCCGGCCGGCGCCAGTGCCTCGAGGTGTTCATAGACATTGGCCCGCACATCGGCCATGAGCCGGAGCGTTGCATCGTGGCCGACGAGGCGCTCTTTATACCGGAACAGGGCGCGCGAAATGGAGAAGAACTGCACCCCGACGATCGCCACCCCGAGCGCTACGACCGAAGGGTGCTGCGCCGCCCGCGATATGAGCCAGGCCGAGGTGGCCAGCAGGGCGATGCCGGAACCGGCGGCGCCCGCCCCGAGCAAAATGGCGGAACAGAGCCGGCCACGGGCGGGGCGGGTCAGCCGGAGCACCTGGCCCACGGGGGCTCGTGTGGGCTCGGTGTTGCCAGTACCTCCGGTACCGATGCCTCCGGTGCCCATGCCTGCGGTACTCAAGCTCTCGAGGCGGGTCACACCACCACCTCGGTCAAGGACAGGTCGACGACTCGGTCGGCCAGCGCAATAAGGGCCGGGCGATGCGCCACCATGACGACTGTTCGGCCGTAAGCCAGCCGGCCGACGGCGTCGAGCACTACCGCTTCGGTCTGGCCGTCGAGGTTGGCGGTGGGCTCGTCCAGGAGCAAAAGAGCCGGGTCGCGGAGAAAAGCACGTGCCAGAGCGACCCGCTGGCGCTCCCCGGCCGAGAGCCCGGTGCCCCGCTCGCCCAGAAAGGTGCCGAGACCCCGAGGCAGCGCAACCACCAGTTCCGTGAGGCCGGCCGCCTCGATAGCGTTCTCGACCTCGCGGGCGCTGGCGCCGGGCCGGCCGAGGACGACATTGTCCGCAATGGTCCCGGCGAAAAGGTGAGGGCGCTGAGGGACCCACGCGATGCGTTTTCGCCACGCGTCGGGGTCCAGGTCGTACAGGTCGACATCGCCGGCGAGGACGCACCCCTCGTCAGGCTGCACGAAACCGAGGAGCATGCTCAGCAACGTCGACTTGCCGCAGCCACTGGGCCCTGTCAGTGCCAGGAGCTCTCCCGGCCGGACTTCGAACGTGGCGCCGTCCACGGCCGGGTGGTCGCGGCCCGGGTACGTGAACCGGACAGAGTTGACCGATATCCCGGTCTGCGCCGGGTCGGGGACGTCAGAGCGCGACCCGCGGTGCGGCGTCGGGCCGTCCAGGAAGGCGAACACCTGCTCCGCTGCGCTCTTCCCCTCTGCGCTGGCGTGGAACTCGGCCCCCAACTGGCGCAGAGGAAAGTAAGCCTCGGGCGCCAGCACCAGCACGAACAGCGACGTTTGCAAACCGAGATGACCGGCCAGCAGGCGCAAGCCGATCGCTACGGCTACGAGGGCCACTGAGACGCTGGCCAAGAGCTCGAGCACCAGCGACGAGAGGAACGTGACGCGCAGGGCCGCCATCATCCTCTGTCGGTAAATGTCGGAAACGTCCCGAATTGTACGGAGCTGCGCCCTTGACCGGCCGAAGATCTTCAACGTCGTCAGCCCGGTGACGACGTCGAGGAAGTGGCCCGACAGAAGCTGCAAAGCCCGTATTTGCCGGTCCGTCCGCGCCTGGGTCTCCATGCCTACAAGAGCCATGAAGACGGGGACCAACGGGAGCGTCACCAGCATGATCAGCCCCGAGACCCAGTCGGCGCTGAAAACCGCCACCAGTACCGTCAGCGGGACGACACCCGCCAGGACGACCTGAGGCAGGTAACGGGCGTAGTAGCCGTCGAGGGCGTCGACCCCCCTCACCGCCAGCGTGGCCAGGTCACCTGAGCGGCCCGCCACCCGGCCGTCCGGCCCGAGAAGGGCGGCCCGCCGGACGAGGGCGGCCCGCAGGGTCGACTTCACCTTGGCCGAACAACGGTTGGCCGCTAGCTCCTGGGACCAGGCGACCAGCGCCCGCAACGAAAAGACGCCAAGCAAGAGCGCCATCGGCACTTTCAGCTGTTGAAGGCCCTTCCCGTCGACGAACGCCCCGGCGATGACGGTGGCCAGCAGCCACGCCTGCGCCACGAGCAGGAGCCCCTTGCCCGTGCCGAGAAGGACCGATAGGCCGAGGTAGTTCCGCGCCGGACGGGCGCACTTCAACAGTCGCTGATCAACCGCGGTCACGGTAAACCACCGCGGGCAAACCTACTGCCGGGCATCCGGGTGGCCAAATCCTCCAGATCGGGTGAACAAGTCGCCCTACCTGAGGTTTATGATTCGTCCTGGGAGTGCCCCCTCCGCGCGGCAATCCGGACAAAGGTGGCACCAGGACAACAGGAGAGGACCATGTCGCTCAAAGGAAAGGTGGCCATCGTAACCGGTGGCAACTCGGGCATCGGGAAGGCCATAACGCTGGCCCTGGCCGGAGCCGGCGCCAACGTCGCGATCGATTACGTTGCCAACGAGGAGGCCACCGAGGATCTCGAGAAGCAGGTAGCCGCCCTGGGCGACCAGGCCATCGGCGTCGATGCCGACGTAAGCAAGGTCTCCGACTTGCAAATGCTCATCGACCGCACGGTGAAAGAGCTAGGCCGGCTCGATGTCATGGTGAACAACGCCGGCATCGAAACGCGGACCTCGGTCCTGGAGACGACCGAAGCGCAGTACGAGAAGGTTATGGAGATCAACCTGAAGAGCGCCTTTTTCGGCACCCAGCTGGCGGCGAAACAAATGATCGCCCAGGGAAGTGGCGGGCGCATCATCAACATCAGCTCCGTCCACGAGGACTGGCCTATGCCCGGCAACGCTGCCTATTGCCTCTCCAAGGGCGGGATGCGGATGCTGACCCGCCAAGCCGGCCTGGAACTCGGCCCCCACAACATCACAGTGGTCGGCGTCGGGCCGGGCGCAGTGGCGACCCCGATCAACACGTCGACACTCGAAAACCCCGAGAAGATGAAAGTCCTCGACGCCGCCATCCCACTCGGCCGTATGGCCCAGCCTGAGGAGATCGGCAGTGTGGTGGCGTTCCTGGCCAGCGACGGAGCCAGCTATTTGAACGCCACCACCGTCTTTGTCGACGCGGGCTTGATGCACAGCAGCCCCGGCCTGTAGGGCTCCACTTAAACAGCAAAAGGAGGTCCCGTGCCAGAGGACTACGACGTCATCATTATCGGTACCGGCGCCGGCGGGGGGACCCTCGCACACACCCTGGCGCCATCAGGCAAGCGGATCCTGCTCCTGGAACGAGGGGATTTCCTGCCCAGAGAGATGGACAACTGGAGCCCCGACGCAGTCTTCGTCGACGGCAAGTACGTCTCGCCGGACACGTGGTACGACAGCGAGGGGAACGCGTTCCAACCCCAGGTGCACTATTTTGTCGGCGGCGCCACCAAGCTGTACGGCGCCGCCCTCTACCGTTTGCGGCCGCAGGACTTTGGTGACATCCATCATATGGACGGGTTGTCGCCCGCCTGGCCGCTCGACTATGACGACTTCGAGCCCTGGTACACGAAAGCGGAGTGGCTGTACCAGGTTCATGGCACCCGCGACGAGGACCCTACCGAGGGTCACTGGTCCAAGCCCTACCCGTGGCCCGCGGTCAGCCAGGAGGCCCGGCTGCAGGACATCTACGACGCCCTCAAAAAGAAGGGGTACCACCCGTTCTCTGCGCCCGTGGGGATCATGCTCGATGAGGCTGACCGGCCGCGCAGCAATTGCATCCGTTGTGCCTGGTGCGACGGCTACCCATGCCTCGTGCACGCCAAGTGCGATGCCGAGGTGATCGCCGTTCGGCCGGTGCTCGACCTGCCCAACGTCTCGTTGCTCGTCGACGCGGAGGTCTTGAGGCTCGAGACAGACCCGAGCGGGCGTACGGTAACTGGCGTCGTGGTGCAGCGAGACGGACAGGAGGAGGTGTACTCGGGCGACATCGTCGCCGTCTGCGCCGGGGCAAGCAACAGCGCCAAAATCCTGTTGCAGTCCGCCAATGACCAGCACCCGAAGGGGTTGGCCAACGGTTCGGACCAGGTCGGCCGCAACTACATGTTCCACAACTGCAAAGCCGTAGCCGCTCTGGGCAAAGAACTGAACCCTACCGTCTTTCAAAAAACGCTTGGCATCAATGACTTTTACCTGAGCAACAAACACCAACCGTGGCCTTTGGGCAACATCCAGATGATCGGGAAGTCCAACGCCGGCGCCATGAAGGGCGAGGAACCGAAGCTCACGATGCTCGCCCCCCGCTGGAGCCTCGATGACGTAGCCGAACATTCGGTCGACTGGTGGCTCACCACCGAGGACTTACCGATGCCCGAAAACAGGGTCACCGTAGACAAAAACGGTGACGTCCACCTGGCGTACAAATCGACCAACGACAAAGAGGCCGAGGGCCTTTACGAGGAACTCAAGAAAGTCCTGAACCACGTCGGCCTGGCCCAGCACCACGTGCTGGACAAGAACTTCTACATGTGCATGAACGTCCCCATCGCCGGCGTCGCCCATCAAGCCGGCACCTGCCGCTTCGGTACGGACCCTGCCACCTCCGTGCTGGACGCCAATTGCAAGGCCCATGAGTTGGACAACCTTTACGTCGTCGATACCAGCTTTTTCCCCAGCATCGGCGCCGTGAACCCGGCCCTGACCGCGATAGCCAATGCCATCCGGGTCGGGGAGCACCTGACGGAGCGGCTCGGATGAAACCGAACGGCACCGACCGCCACCGGGTGGTGGTGGTGGGTGGGGGGTTCGGTGGCCTGTACGCCACCCGCGCCCTGGCCCGGCGGCGGGAGCCACTCGACATCACCCTGGTCGACCGGCGCAACCATCACCTGTTCCAACCGCTCCTGTACCAGGTGGCCACCGGGTTACTACCCGCCGGCCAGATCGCCCCGCCGTTACGCCATGTCGTGCGCAAGCGCAAAAACGTCCGGGTGGAATTGGCCGAGGTCACTGGCTTCGACCTCGAGCGCCGGGTCGTGCACGCGAATGTCTTCGGGCTCAAGACGCTTGATATACCGTATGACAGCCTCATCGTCGCCGCCGGCGTCAACCAGTCCTATTTCGGCCACGACGAATTCGCGGTGTACGCGCCGGGCATGAAGACGATCGACGATGCCCACGAGTTGAGGCGGCGCATTTTCGGCGCGTTCGAGGTGGCCGAGATGACCTCGGACCCGGTGGAGAAGGAACGCTGGCTTACAGTGGCGATCGTGGGGGCGGGCCCGACGGGAGTCGAGCTGGCCGGCCAGGTCCGCGACCTGGCTTGCCGCAGCCTGCGGGGCGAGTTCCGTACTTTCCAGCCTTCGTCCGCGCGGGTCATCGTGTTGGACGGGGGCAAGGAGCCGCTGGCCACCTTCGGTGACCAGCTTTCGGGGAAAGCGAGGAAAGAGCTCGAGCGCCTCGGGGTAGAGCTGAAGATGGGCACGCGCGTCGTGGGGGTCGACGCCAAGGGCGTGGACATCGTCGACAGTACCGGGGCGGCCAGCAGACTGGACGCCTACATCACGCTCTGGGCCGCCGGCGTCGAAGCCTCCCCGCTCGCCAAAGAGCTCGCAAACGCCTGCGGCGTAGAAGTCGACCGGGCCGGCCGTATCCCGGTACAAGCGGACAGTACGCTCCCCGGGCACCCCGAGGTGTTCGTGGTGGGTGACATGATGACCCTGAACAACTTGCCGGGCGTGGCCGAAGTGGCCATGCAGGGTGGCCTGCACGCCGCTAACACGATCGTACGGCGGCTCAAGGGAGAGCCCTCGGTCGAGTTTAAGTACCGCGACCTCGGGAGCGCCGCCGCGGTCGGGCGGTTCCGGGCCATCGTGAGTGTCCGGAGGGTGCACCTCTCCGGCTTCCCGGGCTGGGTCGTGTGGGCCTTTGTGCACCTGGCCTTCCTCACCGGGTTCGGCAACCGGATGACGACAATCCTCAAGTGGACGCGTTCCAACGTCGGGCGGGGCCGGCCTGAACGTGAGTTCAGCGTCCGCCACACCGGCGGCGACCTGAGCACACCGACCGCGGTGCGGTCCATTATCCAGCCCAAGCCGCTCCCGCTACTCGATGAATTCACGGCAACTGAGGCTGACGAACCACCGGCCGCGACCAGTCCCAACTAAAGCTGCACGCCAAGTACGAGGAGGTAGACCATGAAGCCACCAGCGACAAACCAGCAAGTCAAGTTCGACCCCGGCCCGTACCTGATCGGGTCCATTTTGGTGGGCGTCGGCGCTTTGCTGGCGTTCCTCGGCTTTGCCATTGGAAGCCTGCACTCTGTAAACCAGGGCATACGGTGGGTGCGGAGCTGGGAGCAGGACCCCGGCGACCTGGCCAAAATGAAGTGGGAGAAGATGAAGGTGGCCAGCGCGGCTGGCGCGGACGCGTGGAAGACCTCCGCTCCGGCATCATCCGCTCCGGCATCATCCGCTCCGGCATCATCCGCTCCGGCGTCAGTAGCAGACGACGGCGGCCAATAAAATGGCCTACCCCCCTATTGCCGACCATGGGCTGATCGGTGACCTGCAAACTGCCGCTCTGGTGGCGACCGATGGCACGGTCGATTTCTATTGCTACCCTCGCTTCGATTCGCCGACCGTCTTCGCGTCGCTCCTCAACGACAAACGGGGCGGCCGCTTTGCCCTGGCCCCCCGGGGCCCTCACGTGACGAAGCAGATGTACCTCCCGAACACGGCCGTCCTC
>JASHVH010000294.1 GCA_030039575.1 Acidimicrobiales bacterium
GTGGCCTGGAGGATTTCTTCGGCTGTGACCTGGCGAGGAGCGCCGGCATCAAGTATGTCTTTCAGGACCTCCTGTGCGACCTCCATGGTCACGGGGATCTGGTGGATGCTGGCGTACGCCGAGACTCGTATGAGAGCACCCTCGAGTTCGCGGATATTGTCCTTGACGTTGGTGGCGATAAGCCCCAGCACTTCTTCGGGGACAGCCGACCTTTCCCCTTCGGACTTTTTGCGCAGGATGGCCAGGCGGGTCTCGAGCTCGGGGGGCTGGATGTCGGTGATCAACCCGGACTCGAAGCGGCTTCTAAGCCGGTCCTCGAGCGTCGCTATGGAACGCGGGTGCCTGTCTGAAGAGATGACGATCTGTTTTTCGGCTTCGTAAAAGGAGTTGAAAGTGTAGAAAAACTCCTCCTGTGTTTCCTTTTTGCCTTCGAGGAGCTGAATGTCGTCGACGAGGAGGACGTCGTAAGCGCGGTACCGGCGCTTGAACGCGGTTTGGCCGTGAGTGCGTATCGAGTCGATGAACTCGTTGAGGAACGTTTCGGTTGAAACATAGCAAACGCTGAGGTGGGGGAAGTTCTGGTAGTCGTAATGCCCGATAGCGTGCAGCAGGTGTGTTTTTCCAAGGCCCGACGAACCGTAGATGAAAAGTGGGTTGTAGGCTTTGGCCGGTTCTTCTGCTACCCTCTGGGCGGCGGCGTGGGCGAAGCGGTTAGAACCGCCGATGACGAAACCTTCGAAGGTATAACGGGGATTGAGCATCGTAGGGGCCCATCGTTCATTGCGGTAGGGGAGGCTGGCTGAGGTTCGCACTGGCGCTGACGCGGGCGACAGGTTGCCGTTCAGCGGCTCTTGTACCGGTACCGGACCGTCGTTGCCCGCTTTTTGTGGAGCCCAAAGCTCATTTTCGTCCTCTGCCGTCGTCTGGTCCTCTGCCTCGGTGCTGACCACGACGAACTCGACCTCGGCCGCCTCGAGGCACATCGCTTCGGCCAAAGCCTCCTCGATCATGCCCTGGTACCGGGTAGCCACTCGTTCGAGGACCACTGAATTCGGTGCCGCGATCACACATCGCGATGCTGATACGTCCAGAAGGACAAGGGAGGCGAGCCAGGTGTTCCACGTCGGCTCCGGCACCTGCTTGCGGAGGCGGTCACGGCAAGTGGCCCATACGTCAGCAAGATCAATCATCTTCTGTCCCCCTTTACTAGCTCCCAGAGGCCCACGGTCCTGCTGACACGCTCGGGGAGGCCGAGCCAATTGCCGGCCAGCGCCGCTACCAGCGGTTGGTCGAGCCTTGGGGGAAGAAGCCGGTCTCTCAAAACTGGTTATGCCTCGAGTGGTTGCAGCTGCCACGGCGGCTATGTAGGGAGTCGACGCTAGCACCTCTCCGGCGGGCCGCAAGGACCCGGAGCCGTGTAATTTCGCGCATCGAACGTAGGTTCGCTATACTCGAAACCATGTGGTTCGCGAGAGTGGCTGGTCGGGAGCACAGTAGCCATAATCCACGAGAAATCAACAACTTTTCCCCCTCTCGTACACTGGCGAACCACAGGGGCCGGGGGTAAGGGTAAGGCCATGGGCCCGCCGATCACGGACATCCGCGACCGGGGTCAGGGCCCCAGGTCACGGGTGGCGCGCGTCCCGCCACATGACCTTCAGGCGGAGGAGTCCTTGCTCGGGGCGATGCTGTTGTCCCGGGACGCCATAGCCTGTGCGGTGGAAAGTTGCCGGGTGGACGACTTCTACCGTCCCGCTCATGGGCATATCTTTGAGGCAATTTGTACACTTTACGCCCAGGGTGAGCCGGCCGACCCGGTGACGGTCGCAGACGAGCTCAAGCGGGCCGACCTGTTGGAAGCGGTTGGTGGCACTGGCAACCTGATCGGCCTGCAGGCCAACACACCGGCCATAGCCAATTCCGCCAGGTATGCACGAATTGTCCAGGAACACGCCCTCCTGCGCCGGCTTATAAGCGTGGCCGGGGAAATAGCCGAGATGGCGTATTCCCTCCCCGAGGACGTGGCGGCGGCCATGGACCGGGCCGAGGCGATGGTCTTCGACGTGGTGGAGCGGCGGGTGACGGATTCGCTGAAACCGCTGCGAGAATTGCTGGCGGTCAGCCTGGACCACCTCGAGGCTCTTTACAACCGGGGAGACTCGATCACAGGGGTGCCCACCGGCTTTACGGATCTCGACGAGCGGCTGTCCGGTCTCCAACCGAGCGGCCTTGTCATCGTCGGGGCCCGGCCCTCCATGGGGAAGACGTCTTTTGCTCTTGGCGTAGCCGCTCACGCCTCCATAGACAGAAGATTGCCCGTCCTTTTCTTCTCACTGGAGATGAGCCACCTTGAGCTTACCCAGAGGTTGCTGTGCTCTGAAGCACGGGTCGATTCTTCACGGATGCGGAACGGCAAATTACACGAGTCGGACTGGCCGAAGGTGGTGAACGCCATCGGCAAACTCGGTGAAGCTCCACTTTTCATTGACGACAATGCGAACTTGACCGTTATGGAGATCAGGGCCAAGGCGAGGCGCCTGAAAAGCAGGGAGGGCCTGGGGCTGATCGTGGTCGACTACCTGCAGCTCATGTCCGGTCACGGACCAGCGGAGAACCGTCAAGTTGAAGTTTCGGAAATAAGCCGAGGGCTCAAGATCCTCGCCCGTGAGCTTGCCGTACCCGTTTTGGCTCTATCGCAACTTTCGCGCAACCTCGAGGCTCGGGCCGACAAACGCCCGGTGCTCGCAGATCTACGCGAGTCCGGCAGCCTGGAGCAGGATGCCGACGTCGTGCTTTTCATTTACCGGGACGAGGTCTATAACAAGGATTCGGCTGACAAAGGCGCCGCCGAGATCATTATCGCCAAGCACCGCAACGGCCCGACCGGGATGACCCAGCTCGCGTTCCTGGACCATTTCACCCGGTTCGCCAACATGGCTCGTATTTAGATAGCCCGGGCAGGTGCGCGGGTACCGGGTGCGATGAGACGGCGCCCGTTCACTTGCTAGTCGGCGGTGAAACCTTCACCAGTGACCTCAGCCAGTGAAACAGCGAACGGACGCCGTCTCTTTCAGCCCCATTCCGGCAGCCTTTTTTACGCTCTTACGACCTCAACCGTAACCGGGAACTCGACGTCTGAGTGAAGCCTCACCGGCACCTCGTGAGTACCGAGTGCCTTGATCGGCTCGTCGAGCTGAAGCCGGTAGCGGTCGATCTCGACCCCGGCCTGCTCGGCTATGGCGTCGGCTATGTTCGCTGTGGTTACCGAACCGAAGAGCCGGCCCTCAGGGCCGGCCCGCATGGGCAGCCGGATGACGTGCTGCACCAGGGTGCGGGCAATTGCCTCAGCCGCCTGGCGGTCATGGGCATCCTTGGTCTCCCGGGCCCGGCGCATGGTCTCTGCTTGCTGGGCGATTCCGGAGTTGGCCGGGATGGCATGACCTTTCGGCAATAGGAAATTGCGGGCATACCCGTCGGCGACGTCGCAGATGTCACCGCGTTTGCCGAGGTTGGGGACGTCCGAGCGAAGTACAACTTTCATCAGGGCTCGACTTCGGCGAGTTCCGGTTCGTTGCCGGCCTCTGCATAGTCCGGTTCGGTGTCGCCGTCCAGTTCGTAGTCGGCAGCTTGCTCCGGTAGGGCCCCGTCCTCGAGTTCGGCGGTACCTTCCCGTCCGGCTGCGGGCCTGGGCCGGCCAGGCCCACGCTCGCTGGCCGTCCGCTGGACATAGGGCAACAGCGCCAACTCCCGGGCGGTTTTGATAGCCACCTAGACATCGCGCTGGTGCTGAGTGCAGTTGCCGGTGACTCGCCGGGAGCGGATCTTGCCCCGTTCGCTCATAAATCGGCGGAGCAGGTTTACGTCCTTGTAATCGACGTAGTCGGCATGCTCTTTGCAGAAGACGCAGACCTTGCGCTTGCC
>JASHVH010000295.1 GCA_030039575.1 Acidimicrobiales bacterium
GGGCTGGGGCTGGCGCTGGTAGCCGAACATGTGAAGGCGCACGACGGGAGGGTGGACGTAACCGACAACCCCGGTGGTGGTGCCCGCTTCGTCGTACGGTTGCCAGTCATCCCTGCAGTGACGCCCGATGGGACTTAGGCGCGCCGGGCAGCTGGCCCGGGGTAGCGCCCTGATTGCCGCCGTGGCGGCCACGTGCGCCGGCCTCACGGGTTGTGGCGTGGGCGCCCAAAGCTCCCCGCAACCTTTGGACCCGAAAGCGGTCCCGTACGGGCTCCTCGGCCCTACCTCCCCGCCGAGCACGTCCGACCCGGGCCTGTCCAGCGCCCGGGTGACCGTGTACATGGAGGCGGCCGACGGGCGCCTCGTGGCCGTACACCGGCACGTACCCTGGCCGGCAACCGTAGCAGCCATCCTTTCTCAGCTGGCCGCCGGCCCCACCGCTCAAGAGTCGAGCCGAGGCTTGGTGAGCCCGGCGTCCTCGGTCGGCCCGTTCCGGGCCGGCCCCGTGCGCGATGGCATTGTCCCGGTCGACTTGCCTGTGTCCTTCGAGAGCCTTGGAGGCCAGGACCAGCAGGTGGCCGCGGCGCAGATCGTGTTCACGGTAACGACCTTCACCGGCGTGAAGGGGGTGAGGTTCCTGGTGGGCGGGCAGACGGCCCAAGTGCCCACGGGTAACGGCAGCCTCACGCGCGGACCTTCGACCAGGAAGGATTACTTGGCGCTGGAGACCTGAGCCGGTCCGGCTCTGGGTGCCTATTTTTTGGGTGACGGGACCAGCGCGCGGGTGCGACGCGGGCGGCTCCGCGCAAATGCGGGCCTGGCCTGGAGAAATCGTTACGAACCTGTTACACCCCCTTCACAAGTGGATCATGCAAAGGGGTGAGAATATTTCCCGCCGGGCCAACGAGATCAGCTTTACAAAGGTCCGGCAGAAATACGCGCGCCCGTCCAGGACCCGAGCCAAGGAGAATGCAAATGAGAATTATCGGAGCCGGGTTACCTCGCACAGCAACCCTCACCCAAAAGGTCGCGCTCGAAATGCTTGGTTTTGACCCGTGCTACCACATGGTAAATGTCCTGGGTGACCTGTCTAAAACGCCTCGCTGGCAAGAGGCATTGGAGGGTAATAGCAACTGGGATGAAATCTTCCGGAATTTTCAGGCGACCGTCGATTGGCCGGGCGCGTTTTTCTACCGGGACTTGATGGAGCATTATCCCGAGGCCAGGGTCCTCCTGAGCGTGCGGGACGGCGACGCCTGGGAGCGCAGCATGGGCGAGACGATCTGGGGGATCTTTTATGGGGACATGCTCATCCACGACCTGTCGACGGCCTGGTCGCGCGTCGACCCACAATGGGCTTCCTATATCTGGCTTATGAAAGAAATGTGGCAGAAGAGCGGGCTACTCGGCGCCGAAGACGACGGTGCCGGCAGCGGGAAAATGGCCCGAGCGATGGAACGTTATAACCAGGAGGTTATCAGCGCCGTCCCTCCTGAACGGTTGCTCGTTTGGTCGCCCGGTGACGGCTGGGGCCCCTTGTGTGACTTCCTGGGAGTGGCGGTCCCAGAGGTCCCCCTTCCCCACATCAATGACACTAAGCAGTTCGGGGACCGGATCGTCGACGCGGCGGTAGATGCGTTGAACCGGTGGCGGGAGCAAGAGGTCCGTGTCGGTGCGCACCCGTGAGCCCGGCTGATGTCCTGTCTCAGGAAAACTGGCGCGCTCGAAGACCCAAGCGCAAAGGCTCCCACCGGGAAGCGGCTTCGAGCGCGCCGGCGGTCGGTCAAGGGCCCCTGAGGCCGGGTCACCGCCGGTGACGCTCACCCGGCCCGCCGAACCGAAGGAGGGCACCACCGCCGGGCAAAAGGACGTTCATCAGGGATGGCTGTTGGCCGTCTGCTGCGTGGCCCAGTTCATGGTCATCCTCGATCTGTCGATCGTCAACGTCGCCCTTCCCTCGATCCAGTCCAGCCTGAATTTCTCGACCACCCAATTGCAGTGGGTGGTCGACGCGTACGCCATATTTTTCGCCGGCTTCTTGATGCTCGGGGGGCGGGCGGCCGACTACATCGGCCAGCGTCGTACCTTCGTCGCCGCACTGTTCCTGTTCGGCCTGACTTCGCTGGCCGGAGGCCTTTCAGTCAACCACCAGATGCTGGTGGTGGCCCGGGCCGCGCAAGGTATCAGTGGCGCCCTCATGGCGGCGACGTCTCTGGCCATCATCACCTCGTCCTTCGCGGCGGGCCCGGCACGCCACCGAGCGATCGCGCTGTGGGGGGCCATGAACGGCGCCGGCGGCGCCGCCGGCACGGTCCTCGGTGGCGTCATCACCCAGGAGCTCAGCTGGCGATGGGTGTTGCTCATCAACCCGCCGATAGGTATCGCCGCTGGGCTGGTTGCTTACCGAGTGGTGACGGAGCGCCGCAAGGAGCAAGGACGCCCAAGGTTCGACCTGGCCGGGGCCCTCACGTTGACCCTCGGCCAGCTCGTCCTCATTTACGGGATCGTGACGGCGGGGGTGGACGGGTGGACGTCCCCCGACGCCATTGTCCCGATGGTGGCCGGCGCGGGCCTGCTGGCATTTTTCGTCTTTGTGGAACGCCGGGCATCTGCTCCTTTGGTGCCCTTGCAGGAAGTCACCGGGTCTTTGCGCCTGGCCAACCTCATCGTTGTTCTTTTCAGCGCCGCGCTGTTCCCGATGTGGTACGTCAGCTCGCTCTATCTCCAACAGGTATTGGGCCTTTCTCCTCTGGCCACCGGCTTCGCCTTTCTGCCTATGGCATTGGTCATCATGCTGTGCGCGTCGCGCGCCGGTAAGCTCGTGGGCCGCTTCGGGGTGCGGGCTGTGCTCGGTGGTGGCTTAGTCGTTATGGCCAGCGGCATGCTGCTGTTCGCCCGCATAGGGGCGAGCGGCAGCGCGCTAACCTACATTGTTTTACCCGGCATCCTGACTGCCGCCGGCATCGGGCTTTCCATCGTGCCTTCGACGATTTTCGCCACCCAGGGAGCGGGGCCGGCCCAGGCAGGCCTCGCCTCGGGGCTGGTCAACACTTCGCGCCAGGCCGGTGGCGGCCTCGGCCTAGCACTGTTGATCTCACTGGCTACGGCTTATACAAGCGCCGCCGTGGGCCGCAACGTCGCTGTGCCCCTGGCCCTGACCGACGGTTTCCGTATTGCCTACCTCGTCGGGGCCGGCTTCGTGGTCGCCGCCGCGCTAGTGACTTTCACCTTCGTGAAAGCGCCGGGCGGCGCTACCGCGCGTCCGCACTGGCGGTTCGCGGGTGCGGTCGTGGCCGTGGTCGCCTGCTTCGCCTCCGTTTCGTTCGCGGCCACGAAGCCGGCTGCGCCCATCGGCGCTTACACTACGGACGGGGCCTACAACTTCGTATCGGCCCCGGGCCTGCACCCGCCTAAGGTCCGGGCCAACCTGCCCACGGCTACCAGCCAACTGGCCCCCGGCTACATATTGCTGGCCAACTTCTATGACCTCACTACGTCCCCGATGGTAGGCCAAAGCGGGCCATTGATCCTCAATGACGACCTCCAGCCGGTGTGGTTCGAGCCCGTTCCCAAGGACGTTGTGGCGTCGAACCTCACCGCTCAAACCTATGAGGGCCGGCCTGTGCTCACGTGGTGGCAGGGTGTCATTTCTGATACCGGCGCTACTCAAAGCGGCGAGGACATAATCGTCAACCAGCACTACCAGAAGATCGCCACCTTGAAAGGCCAGGACGGCTGGGTTATCACGCTCCACGAACTGGTCATCAGCGGTAATGACGCCTGGGTGACGGCGAACAAAGACATCCCCATGAACTTGTCGAAGTACGGGGGGCCGGCGGACGGCGTGCTCGACGATTCGGCCGTCCAGGAGTACGACATTGCCACAGGCAAACTGGTGTACAGCTGGGACGCCTTCGACCATATCCCGCTCACCGATTCGGAGACTCAACCACCGCCGAACGGTTTCCCGTGGGATGCGTACCATGTCAATTCCATCAATCTTGTGAGCGGCTCCGGCTTCCTCGTGTCGATGCGCAATACCTGGGCGGCGTACATGGTCGACGCAAAAAACGGGACCATCGATTGGCAATTGGGCGGCAAACATTCGACGTTCCAGGTGCAGGCGGACGCCTCGTTCGAATGGCAGCACGACGTGCAGCTCCACCCTGGCTCGATTGTGAGCATGTTCGACGACGACTGCTGCCAGATAACCGGTGCCGGCACGTACCTCGCCCCGGCCGGGCCCTCCCGGGCGCTGGAGCTGAAGCTCAATACCGCTACGCACACGGCGACCCTTGTCACCCAGTACACGCACGGCCAGGATTTCGACGCCGACTACATGGGTGACAACCAGATCCTGCCTGATGGGAACGTTTTCGTCGGCTGGGGGTCGCAGCCCTATTTCTCGGAGTACAGCAAGTCAGGCAAATTGCTCCTGGACGCCTCGCTCCCGTCCCCCGACCTCAGCTACCGGGCGACGGTGGCGAACTGGGTAGGCTTACCTGACTTCCCTCCGCAGGGGGCAGCCCGGGCGAGTTCGGGACAGACGGAGGTTTATGCC
>JASHVH010000296.1 GCA_030039575.1 Acidimicrobiales bacterium
CCGGTCCTGGTCTCACCGCGGTCCCGGCAATGCGTGGGCGCGGTCGGGGACAGGCGCAATGTGCGATCGTCGCCCGCTCGCGAACCGGCCCCCAGTGGGCCGGTTTTTGGCCGCGACAATGTTCGGGCCTAGCCCTGCGGACCAGCGGTGGCTGCGAGGGTGCGCAGCAATGGCGGCCCTAACACGACGATCGCCACCAGCAACAGGGCCCCAGCGGTCAGCATGGTGGCACCGACGCTGTACGCCGACGCAATGACCCCGCCGACAAGGGCGCCAGCCGCACCGGCGCTCAGGACGGCCAACCGGTGGACGCTGCCCACCCGGCCGTAAAGCGGGCGCGGGATCAGGCGCTGGCGGGTGGTCACCGACCCGACATTGACGGCCACGGTCCCGATTTCTTGTAAGCCAAAAACAAAGACGGCGGGTACCGCCGAGTGGGTGAAGGCCAGGCCCACATAGCTCACGACCGACAGCGTTAACCCGCCGATGACCAACTGGCCGGGGCCAAAGCGGTCTTGCATGTGGCCGGCGAAGTAGGCAGCGGCGACCCCGATCAACGCGGCAAAGGCGTAGAAGAACCCGTAGCCGCTGGAGGTCAGGTGCAACGTTTGCTTACCGTACAAAATCAGGATGGCGAAAACCATGGTCTGGCAGAGTGCTCCCAAAGACGCCATGGTGGCCAACAATTTCAAAGCGCGGGTACTGCGGAACACCGTGAGCCCTTGACTGAAATCAGCGGCCCAACGCGGTCGTGGCCGAGGCGGGTTGAGGTCGCCGGCTTGGACATCACCGAGGTCAGACAGGTCGCGGGCCTCCTCCGCGGCGGGGCCACCAGGATGGGTGCCGTTGGTGCGAGCCCCACCCGGGCCGGCTCCCCCAGCGCCATCGTCAGCACCTGCGCTCGCCGGAGCGGCACCAAGCGGGGCCACCGCCCGCCGGTCGAGCTGGGGGCTCCTCGGCAGCCCGGCCCTGACGAGCAACGCTGAGACAAAGAAACTGAGACCGTCGGCAAAGAACGGCAGCCGGCGAGCAAGCGAGAACAGCACGCCACCGCTGGCCGGGCCAATGAACTGCTCGCCCGCACCCTCCACCGCTATCAGCCGGCCGTTGGCGACGGCCAGCCTTTCTCCGGGGACCACGTCGGGCAACGAGGCCTGGACGGCAAGCGTGTAGGTGACGTCGCAGGCGGCGAGAACGGCAGCCACTACGTACAACATCACGAGTTCCGCCCAGCCCGCCGTCAAGGAGCCGACCAGCGCCAAAAGTGTGACGCCGGCCACAAGGTTGCAGGCCACCATGACAGTGCGCCGGTCCCAACGGTCTGCCACCAGCCCACCTGGCAACGCCGCTAGTGCCGCCGAGGCCTTATTAGCGCCGGTGAGGCCCGCGATGATGAGAGGGTCTCTAGTAAGCGTGACTGCAAGTAGCGGGATGGCGACGGTCAATAAGCCGTCGCCACTGGCCGAGATGCCCGTCGCCCACCACAGCCGGCGGAAGGCCGTGCCCAACGACCGCCGTCCAACGCGAGCCGCCTCTGCGCCATTGGGCGCGCCAACTGTGCCTGATGAACTTGATGCCGCCCGCTCGACGGACGCCAACCGCACTTACCTCCGAACAGCGCCGGACGCCCGAACCTGGCCTTTTTGCACAGGGCCTGACCGGCCGACCTGAGGGTACCAAAGTCCCGCCCGAAGGTGGGACAGCCTGAAATTACGCCGCGCTAGGCTTTGGGCTACGGTCACTTAGCCCGAGCCGCGTCGGCTTTCGTCGGTTCGTTGTCCTCAGCGGCGCTGATCAGTCGATGCTGAAGCCACGCATGGCACGCCTCCCTCTTTCCTTTTCGGCGGTTACATGCCCGCTTTGTACCAATAAGCTCCTGAACCTACGGTGCGAGGCTCTCGCAGCTCTCTTTGGGCGCCGTCGGGTAACAGGGCACGGAACGTAGAGGGAGGGCCACGCCTACGAGAATAACCGCAGGCCAAATAGGCCCCCGTGATTGGGCGCCCACGTCGGCCACGTTCTGATTCTTCCCGATATTCCGGTTTGTGTCTAGAGAAAATTTTCACAGGCATGATGTCGGGCAAACTGCTGAGGTCCCATGCCCAGCTTTGCACTGGCGGGTCACAGCAAGCCGACAGGAACCTCTACAGTTTGAATACCACGGGTCCAGATCCGGGGTGAACTGACGCCCGCCTTCGGAGCCGGGTCATTTGCACAAGCCAGAAAGTAAGCAAGCGGGACCAGACGGGCGTGCAGGGCGCGCCGGGTTTGTCCGCGCCTTCGGACCAGTAGTCGTGCTGGCGGCCGGCACCGCCCTCCTTTACGTCACCGAGTTGGCCGGGCGCAAAGCGGCCGGCGGCGAACGCCAGGTGCTGTGGCTTTTCGTGGCGCTCGGGATCTGGGGCGCGTGCGCCCAACCCGTCAGGGTCCGCAACCGGCAATCGAGCCTGTCGATCGAGCTGACCGAGATACCGGCGCTGGTGGGCATCGTCTTCCTGGCGCCATGGCTACTGCTAACAGCCGTATCGTTCGGGCACCTCGCGGCGAGCGTCCAACGAAGAAGACAGCCGGTCAAAGCGTTGACGAACTGGCTGGCCTACCTGGTCAGCGCGGCGGTTGGCATCTTGTTCTACGACTGGGCCATCGGCCACTCGTCCCCCATCAGCGCAAGAGGCTGGGTGGTGACCATTGCCACCATCACGCTCATAAACCTGGTCGACCTGGTCCTTCTGCTGGCCATCATGGCCGTCGTCAACCCGAGCTGGGGGCGCCCTCCCATGCGCCCGATGGTGCTGCAAGGGGGGATCACCGTTGGCGTGTGCTCGGCCGGTGCACTGGTGGCCGTCTCTCTCATCTGGCTGAACACGTGGGGCGTGCTGTTGTTCATCGCTATAGCGGTGGCGGCCAACTTCGCCTATCGCGGGACGATCCTGTCGAGACAGCGTTATGCGAACCTGGAGAAGCTCTACGAGTTCACCCGGCGTCTCGGCTCGTTGGTCGAAGCGCAGGACGTCATGGCCACGGTGCTGGAGGAAGCGCGCGACCTTCTGTCGTCTGGCCACGCTGAGCTCGTCATCCCCCTGGACGAGCCTTCGGCCGGCTTCGCCCTGCGGTGCGCACTGAGCGGCGAAGGCGTCCCCCGTCTCGACGAGCGGTCGCCTTTTTCCACCCTGGACAAGATCGTGTTCGAGCGGGGAGCGCTACTGGCCAGCGACGGTGTCAAGGAGGACGAGCCGTTGGCCGCCGCCATCGCGGCAGGCGGTTTGAAAGAAGTGCTCGTCGCCCCGCTGCAGCGCGACGACGCGAGCGCCGGCTACCTCCTTGTGGCGGACCGTGCCTTCAAGCACGAGGGTTTCAAGCGCGCCGACCTGCGGTTCTTCGAGGCCCTCGCCGCCAACGCCGGCGTGGCGCTGCGCAGCAGCAAGCTCCTCGAACAGCTCCGCCGAGAGGCCTCGGTGCGCCAGCACCAGGCTCAGCACGACGCCCTCACCGGGCTCCCCAACCGGGCCCTGTTCGCCGAACGGCTCGAACAGGCAACTGAGAGAACGCCCGCCGGGAGCCGGGTCACGGTCATGCTGATCGACCTCGACGGCTTCAAAGAGGTGAACGACACCCTCGGCCATCACACCGGGGACGCCATCTTGCGGGAGGTCGCTCAGCGGCTGGCCCCTCTCGACGAGGAAGGCAACCTGGTGGCTCGTTTGGGGGGGGACGAGTTCGCGGTGCTGCACGTGGGCACGCTGGAGGACGAGGCCATCTTCGAAAAGGCCGAGCAAATCGTGGCTGCGATCTGCCAGCCGCTCGGGGTCGAGGGCCTCCTGCTCGACGTGCGGGCCAGCCTGGGCGTCGCCGTTTCGCCCTTCAACAGTCACGACGCCGCCGGTTTGTTGCGCCACGCCGATATCGCCATGTACGCGGCCAAGGGGTCAGGGGGTGGGGTCCGGTTCTACGACCGGGCCGAGGACCGTTCCACCCTGCGCCGGCTCCGGTTGGCGACCGAGTTGCGCCGGGCCATCGAACAGGCCGACCTGGACGTCTGGTACCAGCCGGTGGTGCAACTCGAGACGGGAGCCGTGGTCAGCTGCGAGGCTTTGCTGCGCTGGAGCCACGACCAGTTCGGCCCGATCTCGCCGACCGAGTTCATTCCCGTGGCTGAGAGCGCCGGCTTGATCGACCAGCTCACCTGGTGGGTCATCGAAACGGCATTGGCGCAGGCGAAGGTTTGGCGCCAGATAGTCCCCGACTTGAACGTGGCGGTCAACCTTTCCGCCCGGAGCCTGATGAGCATGGACATTTCCGTGCGGGTCGGGGACGTGCTGCAGCGAGCCGGCCTCGAGCCCAACGCGCTGACGCTCGAGCTGACCGAGTCGTCCGCCATGGCTGACCCGCAAACTTCTGAAAGGGTTTTGCAGGGTTTGCGCGAGCTCGGGGTCAACTTGTCCATCGACGACTACGGCACCGGCTTTTCGTCGCTGAGCCGTTTGAAATACTTACCTTTCCACGAGCTGAAAATCGACCGGTCGTTTGTCAAGGAGATGATCAGGGACAAGGGCGACGAGGCCATCGTGCGCTCCACCATCGAACTGGCCCGCAACCTGGGCCGGACGGTGACCGCCGAGGGCGTCGAAGACCAGGCCACCTTGCAACGCCTGGAGAGCCTCGGTTGCCATGCGGTGCAGGGGTTCTTCTTGGCCCGGCCTTTGCCGGCGCCTCAATGCGAGGCCTGGCTGCTGGCCGCGTCGTCGGCGCTCGACAACACGTTCAGGGTGCCGAGGTTTGGGGAGCGGGCTGCCAACCACCCGCTAAGGCGCCAGCAATTGCCCCGGAGCGGCTAAGCCACAGACCTTGTAGGCGTTCAGGACCCGCCGCAGCGCGGCCGATGCCTCCGTGTCGCGCAGAGTTCGTTGCTGGGCCGTACTTTCTCTTAGCCCGAAGCCACGTTCTGTGCCACGTTCTCAAGCCGAACCCACGGGCGTTACGACATAGCCATCTCGTGACCCTGGCTCGAGCCCGGCCACGAAAGCGTGGTAAGTAAAAACGGTTTCCCATTGATCCCGTCGGTGTAGGTCCGCTGCTCGGCCGGCAACGCCTGGGTGCCGCTGTTGTCTACGTTTGGCAACAGCTTTGGGCCAACGGCCGGCCCAGGCGATGCCCAGGAGACGACCACCGACGAAGTTGGACTTTCACCCCAGGTCAAGTGGGCCTGCTCGGGGCGTACGGAGCAATACGGGAAAGCAAACATCCCCACTGAGCGCCGCCGGCTACGCGTCGACGACCGGAGCTTCGCTGAAAGTTATAAACCTTTCCATTTTTCGAGGGGCCGGGCCGATGATGTGGACGGTAAGGCGTTCGAAGAGCCAACCTCTGGTCGTATGCACCGGTTTGTTCAACGTGAACGTCGCCGCCGTGCTGTACCAGGTTTTGCTCGCCGCGCAGTACGGTACGCAGGCGTTCCACGTGTCGACGCCCCTGGCGTAGGCCACACTTGGGCTCCACTTGGACCACACCAAACCCTTGGCCAAATCATTTCCGTCAGCGCATGTCAGTATTAGCGACTGAGGCCGCACCTGGCTCTTGCCGAGCCCGCAGTCCTCGACCGCCGGCACGTCCTCGTAGCCGGTCTTCGGGACGACGCCGCCCGCCGACGCAGCTTGCGGAGCGACGTTGGCCGGGGTGATGCCGGCCGACCCGATGTTCGCCGGCGAGGCCTCCGGAGGCTGAGCGGTCGCCGGCTGCGCAAAGCTTGCCCAGCCCGCCAGTACCACAGCGAGGATGGCGGTCCCTGCGCCGGCGTAGGTGCGTAAGCGCACCAGAGGAGAACCGTGGAAAGGCGCGAGCGGAGGCACATCTACAAGACCGCGGACACCCGCCAAGGGTTCCCGGCCGCCGTCGGTTTCGCTTACGTCGCCAGCGACGCGGATCGGACCGTAGAGGATCGGACCGTAGATATGTACCGTCGCAGGGCATCAGGACAAGCTGAGGACTTACGACCGCCACCTCGGCGCCCGCGGTTCAATGGCGGCTGCTAAAAATCGCGTCGGGCGAGCGCGCTACCTTCGTGGTCGGTGCGATCAGATCTCGACCGTGACCGCGCGACCACTCAGGCGACGATCCCCGAAACCGGTCCGGTGCGCTACTTCCGCTACTTGGTCCGGCGCTGCGTGGAAGAGCCGCGCCTTTTCGCCCGCGGGGTCAAAGCCCTCACGACACCCCGGGTCGCCTACCTCGACCTGTTGGGCGCACCGTGGCGGAGCGTCATCATCTTCAGCAGCCAGCGCAGTGGGTCGACCCTGCTCGGCGAGGTGCTCGTCCGTCACGATCGCCAGCGGTTCATGTTCGAGCCGTTCTGGCGCGTTGCCGTGGGCCCGTCGCGCAACATCGCGCGAGGCCGCTACGTGAGCCCGGGGACCGACGAGCCCGAGCTGGACCGGGTGCTGAAGCGCGTGCTCAGCGGAAGAGTCCGGAACCTCCACGTCGACCGTTTCAACACGTGCCGCCTGGTCCGTGGTCGGGTGATCAAAGACGTCTACGGCACCAACCTGTCGCCCTACCTGGCTGCGCATTTCCCCGAGGTGCCCCTCATCTTCCTCCTGCGCCATCCCGTCGCCGCGGCGCACTCGGCCGTTTCACTCGGCTGGGAGGACAACCTGGAGGCGATCCTTGGCCAGCGCGACCTCTTGACCGAGCACTTCCCGGCGCAGGCTCCCCTGATCGACTCCGTGGTCGCATCGGAACGCCACACGGTGGTCGCCTTCGTCCTCAGGTGGTGCCTCGAGAACTACCTACCCGTGCAAATGCTGCGCCGATCGGAAACGCACGTCATCTTCTACGAGGACCTGGTGCGTTCGGGCGGAGTCGAGCTCGACCGGCTGGCCTCGTTCCTCCGGCGACGCAGTCCCGTGTTGTGGTCTGGATGGACGCCTGACCCAGCGCTCTTATGGCGACCAGCGGCCACATCGCGCCCCGACAACGACCCCGGGCGGAGCCTGGAGGAACATCGCGTCGAGTGGCAGGGAAAGGTGCCCGCCGCCCAGCTCGAGCGGTCGTTGGACGTCCTCGAGGGATTCGGGCTCCACCGGCTCTTCGGCGCTGGACCGGATCCGCTCGTTGGTGCTGACCAGGTCCTCGTCACGCCGTGATCGCCTGTTCCCCACTCCTCTTATGGCAGCGCTTCTGACCTTTATTTGCCCGAGGGCATCGGGGGCAAAGGATGCGCAAGGGCGACGAACTGGACAGGTTCGGAGCCTTCTGGCCGCCGAGACTTGTCGGCCGAACGTCCGTTGAACGGCTTCAACAGCTCGCTGATGTCGTCACTGAGCTGCTGCATCTCCTCGGCTGTGAGATAGGTGGCGTCGAAGGTAGAGAAGGCGGCGCGGCGCCACGCTTCTGAGTAAGAGCTCCGTCGAGACCACCAGGCTCTTAGGTTCTGGTCGATGTTCTGGTGCAGTGTGGCCTCTAAAGCTTCTGCCGCAGCGGCTTGCTCGGTGTCGCCCGCGACCGACTCGAAGCTATAGGTCACGTCGACAATGCGCCATGGCCGGCTGCGTCCCCGCCCACCGCCGGCCTCCTCGATATAGCCGTACTTCGCCAAAGTCTGCAGGTGCCACGACATGTTGCCCGGGCTGTCGTCGAGCAGTTCTGCGGCTCGCGTCGCCGTCAAAGACCCTTCGCGCATGATGGCTTCGAGCAGTGCGATCCGCATGGGGTGGGCAAGAGCGCGTATAGCCCTGGGGTCGGAGATCTCACGCCTACCGTGGGCAGTACCGTCCGACGGCTCGGGGTTCGGCTCTTCTACCGGCACGGTGCTCCGACCGTCACGGTGCCACCCGGACTGTGGGGCGGCGCCGAGCGGCGACCCGCCGATCGTCGCGGACGCGCCGGGGGACGGCCAAGCGCAAACCCACCTCGACCAAGGCCCAACCGGTCGCGTTCCTCAACGTGCGCAACCTACCGAAGCCCGGTCGTGATGGCCGGAGCCCCGCGCCATCGCGCCTCAGATCGCCGATGCGCTCGTTCGCCAACATTTCGCTCAGGCCCGGGTTGAGAGAGTACATGTGATTCATCCTCCATTGTCCGTCCCACAAGAACTCTTGTCACAAGACTACACGTGACAAGAAGTCTTGTCAAGACGAACGGCCCGGGGCGTGCGGAAGGACCTCTTCGGCAACCAGGCGGAGATGGTCGAGGTCAGAGAGGTCCATGAACTGCAGGTAGAAGCGCTCTGCGCCGGCCTTTGCGAACGTGGCCAGCTTCTCCAGCACCTCCCCTGGGAGACCGGCGAACGAATCGCCGCGCAGCTCGTCAAGGGGCCTCCCGATGGCCGCGGCGCGGCGGGCGAGCTCGGCTTCGTCGCGACCGCAACAGAGAGTTTCGGCGACCGACCAAACGAGGTCACCGGGGTCGCGGCCGATCTTTTCGCATGCCGCTCGGACGCCATCGAAAGCCTTCTTCATCCCCTCGACGGGCACGAACGCGGTATTGAACTCGTCGGCGAAGGCGGCCGCCAGCCGAGCGTTCCGCGGGCCCCCGCGACCCCCGATGATGAGGGGCGGGTGGGGCCGCTGCGCCGGCCGGAGCGGGTCGGCCTCCAGGCGCACGGTGCACGTCAGCCCTTGGCGCTCGAACGTGCCCCCAGGCGGGGTCGACCAGAC
>JASHVH010000297.1 GCA_030039575.1 Acidimicrobiales bacterium
AAGTAGTCAATGCCCAGCCTGGCAGAGAGGTCGGCGGCGTCATCATTGGATTGTGCGCTCGTGTAACGGGACGGCATGGACACGCTGTGCACCGACCCGGCGCCCAAGGCATCGGCGGCAATGACTGCTACCAAAGAAGAGTCGACCCCCCCGGACAGGCCGACGACGACCTCGGAGAACCCGTTTTTGCGCACGTAGTCGTGAGTGCCGAGGACCAGGGCGCGGTAGATCTCTTCCTCGGGGCCCAGAGGTTCGGCCAGAGGGGGTGCGGTCCGCGGGCCGGACACCGGTTGGCGCGGGTTCGCGCTCAAGACGACCTCCGGCAGTTCCGGGGCACGGTGCCTTCCCCTGGGGTCCAGGAGCCGCTTGCGATAGGTGGGCCGCACCTCGATGTCGAAGACCGACACCGCCTCTTCGAACTGCGGCATCGCCGCCGTCAGGCGCCCTTCGGCATCGAAGACCAAGGAGGCGCCGTCGAAAACGAGCTCGTCCTGGCCGCCCACCTGGTTCACGTAAATAAGGGCGCACGAAGCGTCGGCCGCTCTCGTAGCCAGCATCCGCTGGCGCTCGCCGGCCCGCCGGGCGTAGTACGGCGAGGCGTTGATGTTGACCATGAGCTCTGCGCCGGCGGCCGCTTGGGAGCTGATCGGACCGGTTGGGTCCCAGGCGTCCTCGCACACCGAGACGCCGACCCGGGCCCCGCCGATCACGTAAAGGTTGTCCGCGCCCGTCCCGGGCACGAAGTAGCGTTGCTCATCGAAGACCGAGTAATTGGGCAGGTTGCACTTGTGGTAAATGCCCCTGACCTCGCCGCCTGCGCAGACGGCGGCCGAATCGTACAGGTCGAGGCGTTCGTCAACGAAACCAACAATGGCCACGCACCGCTCCGTAGCCTGGGCCACCTTGGCCAGAGCGACCAGGTTGTCGGCCACAAAGCCTGGTTTGAGGAGAAGATCTTCAGGTGGGTAGCCCGTTATGGCCAACTCGGGGAACACCGCGAGGTCGGCGCCACCCTCCTCAGCGCGGCCAAGTGCCGTGACGATCTTTTCGACGTTGCCACCGAGGTCACCGACCACCGGGTCCAGTTGACAGAGGGCGACGCGCAACCATGCCATGAGTCCCGAGCGTAGGCCGGTGCCGGCCTATCGCGACGCGCTGATGCCCGGGGTAGCTGCTTCCGCTGACCCGGCTCAGGTGGAGCTGGGGCTGGCCCGGCTGGCTGAAGCTGCGCCCGAAGCCACGGAGCGTCTGCGGGCATCGAGCCAGCTGCTGAACGAGGTCGTGACGGTGATGGCGGCCAGCCCTTTTCTTACCCGCACGTGCGTCACGGACCCGCTGGCGCTCGACGTCCTGGCCGACCTGGGCCACCCGGTGGCCCCGGTAGAGCCACTGTCGCGCTGGAAGGCTCTCGAACTGCTGCGAGTCGCCGCGCTGGATCTTTCCGGGGCCATCCCCCTGGAGGCCGTGGGCGAGCTCTTGGCCGACCTGGCCGACGGCGTCCTCAAGGCGGCCTCCGGGGCGAGCGGCCTCGACGGCGAACTGGCGGTCATTGCCATGGGCAAGCTGGGGGCGCGGGAGCTCAACTACGGCAGCGACATCGACGTGGTCCTTGTCGGCCGGGGCGACCCGCAGCCTCTCGTAGCCACGGCACGCCAGGCCTGGCGCATCGACCTGGCACTGCGCCCCGAGGGCCGTTCCGGCCCGCTGGTCCGGAGCCTGGCTTCCTACATTGCGTACTGGGACCGCTGGGCACAGACCTGGGAGTTCCAGGCGTTGCTAAAAGCCAGGCCCGCCGCCGGCCAACCCGAGCTGGGCCGGGACTTCGTTTCCGAAGCGTCCAGGCGGGTGTGGGGCCGGCCCCTGGGCGCCGACGAAATCCGTTCGTTGCGAGCCATGAAGGCCCGCGCCGAAGAGGCCGTTGCCCGCCAGGGCCTGTCCCAGCGGGAGATAAAGCTCGGCCGGGGGGGGATACGGGACATCGAGTTCGCCGTGCAACTCCTCCAGCTGGTGCACGGGCGCCAGGACGAGAGCGTCCGGGCACCGGCCACACTGGCGGCACTGAGCGCCCTGGCGGCCGGCGGTTATGTCGCTCGTCAGGACGCCGAGGGCCTGGCGGGGGCGTACAGGTTCCTGCGGGCCGTGGAGCACCGGCTCCAGCTCTTCTGGGACCGGCAGGTGCACGCGCTCCCGGCCGGCGCCGCATCGCGTGCCCACCTGGCGCGGGTGCTCGGCTACCGGGACGGGCCCGCTTCGACGGCGCTGGCCCGTTTCGAAGCCGACCTGGCCAGGCACCAAAGCACCGCCCGTTCCATCCATGAGCGTCTCTTTTTCAGGCCGCTGCTCGAAGCCTTTACGACGCGCCCGAATGGGCCTGAGCGGCTGGCTGGGGTGGGACGGCCCCCCGGTCACGAAACCACCGATGGCAACGGGCCCGGCGGCCCGCCGGCGCTGCTGAGCGAGAGCGCCATCGGCGAACGCCTCAGCGCTTTCGGTTTTTCGGACGCCAGGCGGACGCGTGACGCGGTGGTGGAGCTCACTCAGGGCTTCTCCCGGACCTCGCGCCTCATGCAGGCAATGGTGCCCCTGGTCCTCGACTGGCTGTCGGAGTCCCCGGACCCGGACCTGGGCCTGCTGGGCCTGCGCCGCCTCGCCACCGGCCCGCACCGCCGGGCGCGGCTCAACGCCTTGTTCCGGGAGTCACCCGAAGCCGCCCGCCATCTGTGCGTCCTGCTCGGGACCAGCCCGCTGTTCGCTGGTGGCTACGAGCACCACCCTGAGCAACTGGAGTTGCTCGAGAGCGGCCCGCCCCCACTGCCGGCCAAGGAAGAACTCGAGCACCGGGCGGTCGAAGCCATCGCCTGGCGGGACCGTCCCGAGTGGTGGCGCGGGCTGGCCGGGTTACAGCGGAGCGAGCTACTGAGGGCCGAGGCCCGTGACGTCCTGGGGCTGGAGGACGTCGCCGGCACGGGGCGCTCGTTGGCCCGCCTGGCCGAGGCCGTGCTCGAAGTGGTGGTCGGCGCAGTCGCCGGCGGGGAGGATGCTGGTGGCAGCCTGGCGCTGCCGGCCCCGGTGGAAGGGTTGGCCCTGGTGGCCATGGGTCGGTTCGGCGGGGCGGAACTGGCCTACTCCAGCGACCTCGACGTCCTGTTTGTCTTCGACGATGCCCGGGTCCCGGCCGAGGAGGCGGAGCGCATGGCCGAAGCGCTCCTCAGGCTCCTGAGGGGTGAGACCCCGGTACAGCGACTGTACGACGTCGACCTCTCCCTGCGGCCGGAAGGGCGCAAGGGCTCGCTGGCCCGGAGCCTGAAGGCGTACGAGGGTTACTACGAACGCTGGGCCCAGGTGTGGGAGCGCCAGGCCCTGTTGCGTGGGCGCTTCGTCGCCGGCGACGCCGACGTGGCCCGGCGCTTCGCCGAACTGGCGGGGCATTTCCTGTGGGGCTCCCCCCTGTCAGAGGACGACATCGTTGAGATCCGGCGCATGAAGGCCCGCATCGAGCGCGAACGAGTCCCGGCCGGAGAGGACCCGGAGTTCCACCTGAAGCTCGGCCCGGGTTCGTTGTCAGACGTCGAATGGACGGTGCAACTGCTACAGCTACGCAACGGGACCAGAGCCGAAGGCACCCTCGATGCTCTGGGTGCGCTGACGGCGGCCGGCGCGCTGGGCACGGCCGACGCCCGGGTCCTGGCCGAGTCGTACAGGTTCTGCGAGGCCACCCGGAACCGCCTTTACCTGGTGCGGGGACGGCCGGGGGACTCCCTCCCGCCCCCCGGCCACCACCTCACCAGCCTGGCCCGGAGCCTGGGCACGACGGCACCGGCCCTTCGTGAGCAGTACCGGCGGCTCACCAGACGGGCCCGGCGGGTCACCGAACGGCTCTTTTACGGCAGCGAGTGAGCGGGCCTGGGGGAGACCACTACCCGGGGCGGCGCAACGTGGGGAGAGCGTGGAGATGCGGGGCCGTCACAGGCCGTTCCGGGGGCCGCAACGCCCTCTTGTCGCGAAAGTGTCGACATTTTTCTCGAAAGCGCGGCCAGAGCCGTCTGGCGCACCCGAAAAGGACTCCCCTGGCGTCGAGCCCGCCCCCGGGTTAGTCGGCGGAGCCGGCCTTCCCGTCCTGCTCCCCGGTGACCTGCCCGAACACCAGCGAGGCGTTGTGGCCACCGAAGCCCAGGCTGTTGGTCATGGCGTAGCGGACGTCGGCCAGCCGGGCCTTGTTGGCCACGTAATCAAGGTCGCAAGCCGGGTCCGGGGTGTCCAGGTTGATGGTCGGGGGCACGACCGAGGTCTGTATGGCCAGGATGCAGAACACCGACTCGAGTGCCCCGGCCGCGCCCAGGGTGTGGCCGGTCATCGATTTCGTGGAGGACACGAGCGGCACTGTGGGCCCGAAGACGCGTTTCAGGGCGTGGGTCTCGACCCTGTCGTTCGGCGGCGTAGAGGTGCCGTGGGCGTTGACGTAGTCGATGTCGGCCGCTGACAGCCCGGCGTCGGCGATCGCCGCCTGCATGGCCCGGACGGCTCCGTCACCGCTCGGGTGGGGCTGAGTGATGTGGTAAGCGTCAGCGGTGGCGCCGTACCCGGCCAGTTCGGCCAGGACCGGGGCACCACGGCGCAGGGCGAACTCCCGCTCTTCGAGGACGAGGGTGGCGGCCGCCTCGCCGAGCACGAAGCCGTCCCGGTCCAGGTCGAAGGGCCGCGAAGCCCGCTCCGGCTGGTGGTTGCGGGTAGAGAGGGCCTTCATGGCGGCGAAACCGGCGATCCCGACTGGCGTCACGGCGGCCTCGCTCCCGCCCGTGATGACGGCGTCGGCCCGGCCGAGACGGATGGCATCGAACGCCGTGCCGACGGCGTGGGCGGAGGCCGAACAGGCGGTAACCGTGCAACAGTTGTAGCCGAGCAGTTGCCATTCCATGGCTATCTCGCCGGCCGCCATGTTCGGGATCATCATCGGCACGACGTAGGGGTTGACCCACTCGGCGCCCCTATCGATCAAGGTGCGGATGCCGTCCTCGAGGGTGCGGATGCCGCCGATGCCAGAGGCGTAGACGACGCCGATGCGTTCGGGTGAAGAAGCCACGTCGAGCTTGGAAGCTTCGATGGCCTCCTTGGTCGCCACCAGTGCCAGTTGGACGACCCGGTCGAGGTGCCTGGCGCGCCGGCGGCCGAACAGGGACACGGGGTCGAAGCCGTCCACTTCGGCCGCGATCCTGACGGGCGACTCGCCGGCGTCAAATGCAGTGATCGTACTGACGCCGCTGCGGCCGGCGACGAGAGCCTGCCACGTCTGTTCGACGTCCAAGCCGAGAGGGCTGACCGCCCCCACTCCCGTCACGACCACTCGGCGGTTGTCCATAGTCCAGGAATCCTACGGGGCCCAACCGTACTGGGGGTGGTTGTGCCGCTTGCGCTGCCGGGTCAGCGCCCCCCGTGGCGGCACCGTTGTTCGCCCGGCCAAGATCGTCCCCGCGGTGGCGGCCGCCCCGGAACTAATCCTGTCCCCGGGTGTAGATTTCGCGTTGGTATGCCTGCTGACCCCGAGGTCCCGGAGGCTGACGCTCTCGAACAGGCCCAGCCGGCAGAGCCTGAAGCGAGCGAGCCGCCCCTGGCGCCGACGAAACGAAGGGCCTTCGAGGTGCCCGAGGCCGACGCCCTCGACCAGGCCCGGGAGGTCCCCCTGGACGACGACGACCGGCGGTAGCCGGCGGTGGCGGCCGGCGGGCACGTTCGGGCCCGGCCGCGGGAAAACTGGCGCCGCCGAAGACCAACCGGCCGCGGGCCAACGAAGCAAGACGGTGGCGCCCGCGCCCGTAGTCGCTCGGCGGTCCATTAAGCCTAAGCCCGCTTGAGCGGCGTCAAGTGGAGGCTAAATCGCTTTTCGCCCGCCCCCGGGAACCTGATCGTGGCCTCGGCCTCCGCCCCTTCGCCGCTGACCTCGATGACGACGCCCTCGCCATAACGGGCATGCACGACCTCATCTCCGGCACGGAGCCCCAGGGCCTCGGCCCCTGTGCCGTGGACCGGCACCCCCGCCCGGCCCCGGCGCAGGGCGGCCTCGACCAGGTGATGGCGGGTTTCCTCCCGGCTTCGCCGATGGCTGCGGACGCCACTGCCGCTGGTCGCGAGCAGGTGGTCAGGGATCTCGCCGACGAACCGGCTGGGCGGGTTGTACTGGGTCTCGCCCCAGAGGCTCCGGCACCACGCGTACGAAACGTACAGGCGCTCCTTGGCCCGGGTGACGCCGACGTAGCAGAGGCGCCGCTCTTCCTCCAGTTCCTCGGGTTCGCCGAGAGAACGCAGGTGAGGGAACACCCCCTCTTCCATCCCGGTCATGAACACGATCGGGTACTCGAGGCCCTTGGCTGTGTGGAGGGTCATCAAGGTGACGCTCGAGTCGTCCTGGTCCACCTCGTCGGTGTCGGCCACCAGGCTGACCTCGGTCAGGAAGTCGGCCAGCGTGCCGACCTCGGCCGCCGCCCCCAGCAGTTCCTCGACGTTTTCCACCCGCCCTTCGATCTCGAGGGGGGTACCCGGCTGGGCGCGCAGGTCCTCGATGTAGCCGGTCCGGTCGAGGA